>NZ_JQKH01000033.1 GCF_000745955.1 Alysiella crassa DSM 2578
CAATGGAAGCACGAAGCCCACATGAGAGAACGCATTAAAAACACAGGATTTTTTATGTTGGAAAACGGCTTGTATCGCGCCGTTAAGGTGGGCATTGACACCAGCCAACCCACGCGCAAATTGGAAACGCGTGATTTTGGCGATGTGGTGGAAACGCTGGTAACGCCACAAAACGCATTCAGGCAGCCTGAAACCCACCAGCCGCCACCACAAATCACCGTGATGGACACCGACCAAACCGACCCCGACCAAGACGACAACCCTATCACAATGGCAGAGCCACCGAAAAAAACCATTCGCCGCCGCGTAACAAGGAGTGCCACAGCATGAATTACTTTTTGCTTACTTTATTGATTTTAAATGTAGAAATGCTGATTGTTTTGGGCGTGTTTTTGTTTCGCCAATTCAGGCAGCCGCCGCGCCGCCGTTTTGTGAAGCCGCGCCGCCAAGCGGTAAACCCCCAAATTCGCCGCCTGTTACCTGATAAAAAGGGCTAATACGATGATTTCTAATATTTTACTTTATGGCGGTGGCGGTTTGATTGTGGGTTATTTATTGGGTGAATGGGCGAGTTATCAGCGTTACAGCCCTGTTGTGCAAGCCATTTCAGCGCAATTAGACGACACGCAAACGGAATTAGCCGCCGCCGAAAAGCAAATTGAAGCGCAAGGCGAAATTTACCGCCGTTTAGAAATGCGTTTGGCAAAAAATTTCAGCAAAAACAATCAGCAAGTAGATGATAAGGCGCAAGAAGTCGTGATGACACCCCCACGCCCTGTTATCCGCCCTGAATATCATCGGCGGCGCGTGCGCCAAGATGGTTTGTTGATTTCGGAAGTTCATTATTAACACAAAGGGGCGTGGGCGTGTTTTCGGCGCGTACGCCCTCTTTTCGGAGCGCAAAATGATGAAATCTCATCGTTATACCCTTGCCGATGTGAAACAGGCAGCTAATGGCAATTGGCATGCCATTTTGACGGCTTTGGGGGTATCGGAAACTTTGTTAAACAAAAACAAACATCAACCTTGCCCCGCGTGTGGTGGTAAAGACCGCTTTCGGTTTACGGATAATGGTGGGCGCGGTTGGTGGATTTGCAATACTTGCACACCCAAGGGTGGGAGCGGTTTTGATTTGTTAATGCTGGTGTTTGGCTGTTCGTTTGATGAAGCCTTGCAGCGTGTGGCGGGCGTATTGGGCATGAATGGCAATCATCAAGCCCCTGCTTTCAGGCTGCCTGAAAATAAAACACCACCTATTGACGAGAAAAAAGCGGAAATAGATGAGCGCAATCAATTGAAATTATTATCTATTTGGGATAATGCGCTGAATTGGCAGCATGACGATATTGTCCCCAATTATTTGCGTGGGCGCGGTATTCCTGAAGCGGAAAACTTGCCTTTTCATGATGATGGTTTGCGCTGTAGCCGTTTATTGCCGTATTGGCACAATGGGCGGTGTTTGGGGCGGTTTCCTGCGATGGTGGGGGCATTTCGGGCGGTTGATGGCGAATTAGTCGGCTTGCATTTCACTTATTTAATGAAAAAACAAGGTATTGTGAGCAAAGCCATTTTAAAAGACCCGCAAACAGGCGCATTGTTAGACGTGAAAAAACATCGGGCAATGTATTCAGGGGCATTGATGGGCGCGGCGATTCCGCTGTTCAGGCTGCCTGAACATGAGTTAAACGGGGTTTTGGTGGTGTGTGAGGGCATAGAGACAGCCGCCGCCATTCATTGCGTGAATGGTTTGAATGTGTGGGCGTGTGGCGCGGCTAATCGGGTGGCGGGTTTCAGGCTGCCTGATATGGTGCGCCGCCTTGTGATTATTGCTGATAACGACCCAAACGGCGCGGGTTTACAAGCAGCGCAAGCCTTGCAACGCCGTTACCAAGTTCCATTACAGGGCAATATTAAAATTTGGCAGCCTGAAAGTGATAACGATGTTTTAGACTTATTGGCGCGTGAAACGAAAGGGAAAGATTATCATGGATAAAACCATTAAATTAAATAAAAACAAAGAATTAAAAGAATTAAGCGAATTGGCAAACGATGGCGAAACTACGCCTTTAACGCCTTATTTTCGTTCTCTTTCTACAGGTTTGTTTTATCATGGTATTGGCGTGGATAAGCATGGAGTGGCGTTTGAAAAGCCGCCTGTGCGCGTTTCCGACCCTTTTCGCATTGTGGGACGTGGGCAAGATGTTGATGAGCGTGAATTTCGGGTAATTGAGTATCAGCGCAATGGGCGCGGTATGAAGCGTTTAGCGGCGTTTCCAATGGGATTAGTGGGGCGTAGTGATGGGGCAAGTTTTTTACGCGAAAAATTAGGCATTTGCATTAAAGAACGCCATAAAAATGAATTGTGGGATTATGTGCAATGGGAAGGTGATAAAACCGATTGGCAAGTGAGCGCAAAAGGGGGATGGACTGATGATACTTGCACGGCATACATTTTGCCAAGTGGTGAAATCATCGGGCAGCCTGAAAACAAAGTGATTTTTATCGGCGACACCAGCAAAAAAGCGGCTTACACCGCTTCAGGCAGCCTGAAAGATTGGCAAGAACAGATAGCGCGGTATTTGCGTGGTAATTCACGGCATTTGTTGGCATTGGGCGCGGTGTTTGCTTCCCCGCTTTTAGGCGTGTTGAAACAGGAAGGGGGCGGATTTCATTTTTTCGGGGACAGTTCTTCAGGCAAAACCCTGTTGAGCATGGTGGCGTTTTCTGCGATGGGTAACGCGGAAGCCTTAAAAGTGCAATGGAATGGTACAAGTTTGGCGTTTGATAATATTGCAGCCGCCAATAATGACGGCATTATTTTTTTAGATGAGCTTTCACAGGCAGAGCCAAAAGTGTTGAAAGATGTGGGCTATTCTATTTTCAATGGCAGTTCCAAATTACAAGGCGCGGCAATGGGCGGCAATCGGACACAGCTAAAATGGCGCGTACTTGCTATTTCTACAGGCGAATTTGATGCGGAACGCTTTTTGAAACAGGACGGCATGGAATGGAACGCAGGGCAAGCCGTAAGACTGCCCGCTATTCCCGCCGATTGCGGTAAAGGTTTGGGGACGTTTGATACTTTAAACGGCTTTGAGAGTGCGAGCGCATTAGCCTTGCATTTAGACCATGCTCATAAACGCATTTATGGCACGGCATTTCATGCGTTTATCACAGAATTAACCGCAAAAATGCACAGGCAGCCTGAAAAAATGTTGCAGCGAATTGGCGAGCTACAAACCGAATTTATGGCAATGTTGCCGCCCAAACTGGATAATCAACCCGCCCGCGCTGCCAAACGCTTTACGCTTGCGGCTGTTGCGTTGGAATTGGCGAGTGAATGGGGCATTACGGGCTACAATAAAGGCGTGGGTTTTGCTGGTGTATTGGCGAGCTTTATGGCATGGTACGAGCGAGACGGCAAAAGTAACCGTGAAGAACAGCAAATTTTGAAATCAACCTATGAATTTTTACAGGTGCATGGGCATAGTGAGCGGTTTTATCGCGTGGTTGGTCATTTGGAGATGGACAAACAGCCTCTTGTATCGCGCCATCATGCGGGCTTTATGATAATGACAGGTGGCGAAGAATTGCAGCCACGTTTTTTTATTAATGACGCTGTTTTTGAAGAAGAAATTTGCAAAGGTTTTGATGTACGTTTTGTGTGTAAAGTGTTGAGTGATTGTGGCTGGTTGAAGCGTGAATCGGATAAGCGTTTGAAATATAAGCTGCCTAATAAAATTTGCGACCAGCTTAATATTAAACACAGTACAAGAATGTATTGTTTAGATGGTTTTGAAATCCCAAACCATGAAAATTAAGCCCACAGGCAGCCTGAAAGCGCGGTTATCGTGTAAAACGAGCCGCGTTTTTTTGTATTTTAAAGTTTTGATTTTATTTATTAAAATTGTAATATATTGTTTTATAACAATATCCCAGTTAAATCCCACCAAAATCCCACTTTTTAAATTTTTAAATAATTGATTTAAAAATAAATTCCCACTAATCCCACTAATCCCACTCATTTTTTGTATTTAACTAAAAATAATACATGACAGCCTTATCTTAATCATTTAAAATCAGATAGATGGGTAATTTTATTTGCCGTTATGATTCAGCAAGGTAAAAATGGCGGTGGGATTGGTGGGATTGGTGGGATTTGGGTAAAACTGAATGAAAGTGAGTGAAAAATGATTGATGGTGTTTTGAGTGGAAAATTATTATTGCCACCGAAAACCATGTACACCGTGCGCGGTACAGAATACGTTATCGCCAAAATGACGGTGTACGGTTATGCAAATAGTAATTTGCAGGTGGAAAATTTAGATGGCGATATTATCGCGTTTGATAGAGCCGTTTGCGCGGAATTAAAAAATAAGAAACAAGGTGATGTGTTTTCCATACTTGGCACGATTACGCCGATTTTGAAAAAGAAACCATCTACAGGGCAAGAGTTACCGCTTACGCTTTACATTACCGCGCGGAAATTATACGATGGCTATGTAACCGACCAAGCGCGGGGCAAAGGGAAAATATTTCAGGTTTTGGGGTGTTGAAAAACGGGTTTCAGGCTGCCTGAAAATATTGAGACTTTGCAAAATGGGGGTATTTTTGGGGGTATTTTTAAAATTGATGAGAATTTTATTATTTAAAATCAGTTTATTGGGTATTTAATTCAAGTCTCGCTATCGCCCAATAAGCGCGTGCCGATACCACCAAATCAGCTTCACGATAAACATTGTATTTGGCATATTTATTCACGTTAATTAAATGCCCAAGTGTGGCGTGGTTTTCAGTTAAATCTTTGAAATATTGAGATTGTTTTTCTTTTACGGATTGCGCAATATCATCAGAACAGCGTTTCCAATGCCACCAAAATGCCAAAAGCAATCAGCCCCATCGCCACCGCCATTTATCCACAGCTTCGGGCGAAATGGGCGATGTTGGATTATCCCATTGCGGCAATTCGCCGCCCATTAGCAACCATGCGCCCACCATCGGAAAAGCACATAATGCACCCCATAAAAAGCCTTTCATGACACTATTCCACAAAAATAAGCCTAATTATCCAATAAAATAGAAACCCATACGCAGAAATAAAACCCAAATCCAAGCAAATACTCATTTTATTCACCAAAAACCAACATAGTGAGTTTGTTTTCTGTACGATTAAGGCAGCCTGAAAAATATTCCGCCACAAAATCCCCCGAAAATTCAAATAACACTTGCCTAAATTACCGTAAAGCAAGTAAAATTAGCGGTTTTCTATATTTAGCAATTTTTCCATAAGGAATTGACAATGGTAGTTATCCGTTTAGCCCGTGGTGGCTCTAAAAAACGTCCTTTTTACAACATCATCGTAGCGGACAGTCGTAGCCGCCGTGATGGTCGCTTCATTGAGCGCGTGGGCTTTTACAACCCAGTTGCTAATGAAAAGCAAGAGCGCGTTCGCATTCAAGCTGACCGCTTGAACCACTGGATTGGTCAAGGCGCACAATTGAGCGAAGCCGTTGCGAAATTGGTTGCCGAGCAAAAAATTGCTGCTTAATCCATGAGTGAAACACAAAACTGGGTAGCCATGGGCTATATCAAAGGCGCGTTTGGCGTGAAAGGCTGGCTGAAAATCCAGCCCAGCACCGAATACACCGATAGCCTGTTGGACTACCCTGAATGGCGTTTAGTCAAAGGCAAAGACGTACAAATTGCCGAAATTGAAGCAGGCAAAGCCGTTGGCGGCGAATTACAAGTGAAATTTAGCCACATCAACGACCGCGATGCCGCCGCTTTAATGCGCGGCTACACCATTGAAGTGCCACGCGAAAGTTTTGCCGAAACCGAAGAAGACGAGTTTTACTGGACAGATTTGGTGGGCATGCAAGTCGTGAACCGCGATGGCGTTGCTTTGGGTGAAGTGGTGAAATTGATGGAAACAGGCGCGCACGATGTTTTGGTGGTACGCGGCGAATACGGCGAAAAGCTGATTCCATTTGTATCCCATTTCATTGATGATGTGAACCAAGAAACACGCACGATTACCGCCGATTGGGGCTTGGATTACTGATGAATATTCAAGCCATTACGCTGTTTCCTGAAATGTTTGACAGCATTACCCAATATGGCGTAACGGGGCGTGCCCACAAGCAGGGCATTTGGCAATTTCGCGCCATCAATCCGCGCCAGTTTGCTGATAATAAGCTGGGCTATATTGACGACCGCCCCTTTGGTGGTGGCGTTGGCATGGTGATGATGGCAGAGCCTTTGTTTCAAGCCATTGAATCGGCAAAACAAAATCTTTCAGGCAGCCTGAAAGTGATTTATTTAAGTCCACAAGGTGCGCCATTGACACACAAAAAAGTTGTGGAATTGTCCCAATGGGATAATCTGATTTTATTGTGTGGGCGATACGAAGGTGTCGACGAGCGTGTGTTGCAAACGTGCGTGGACGAAGAAATCAGCATAGGCGATTTTGTCGTGTCGGGTGGCGAGCTGCCCGCGATGATGTTGATGGACGCGGTGTTGCGCTTGGTGCCTGATGTGTTGGGCGACATGGCTTCGGCGGAACAAGATTCGTTTGCCAATGGTTTGTTGGATTATCCACATTACACGCGACCGACTGAATTTCAGGGCATGGCTGTTCCCGATGTATTGAAATCGGGCAATCATGCGCTGATTGCGGAATGGCGATTCGAGCAATCGTTGCGCCGCACTTTACTGCGCCGTCCAGATTTGCTGGATGGGCGTGATTTACTCCCACAGGAAATCCGACTTTTAGACAAAATTCGTCAAGAAAGCAACGGATAAATCCATATCATAAATAGGAACTTAACATGAATTTGATTCAACAATTAGAGCAAGAAGAAATCGCTCGTTTGAATAAAGAAATCCCTGAATTTGCCCCTGGTGATACTGTAATCGTATGGGCGCGCGTGGTGGAAGGTAACCGCACGCGTTTGCAAGCCTATGAAGGCGTGGTGATTTCTCGCAAAAATCGCGGTTTGAACAGCAACTTCATCGTGCGTAAAATTTCTAATGGCGAAGGCGTTGAGCGTACTTTCCCATTGTATTCTCCACGCGTTGAGAAAATTGAAGTGAAACGCCGTGGTGATGTACGCCGTGCGAAATTGTACTACTTGCGTGGCTTGACGGGTAAAGCGGCGCGTATTAAAGAAAAATTGCCTGCGCGTAAACAAGGTTAATTTTGTTTTTATAATTAAAAACGTCCATTTAATCAATTGGTTAGATGGGCGTTTTTCTTTCAGGCTGCCTGAAAATGATTGGAGTAAACTATGTTTCAACCTAAAATTGTTTTTTTTGATATTGATGACACGCTGTGGGTGAAAGATGAACAGCGTATTCCCGAAAGTGCAAAAATTGCGCTAAAAAAACTGCATAATCAAGGGATTATCACGGCAATTGCGACTGGGCGCACGATTGCGGTGTTGCCTGAACCGATTTTGGCGTTGGCGCATGAGTGTGGGGTGGAGATGTTTGTGTCCATTAATGGTCAATATGTTGAATATAAAGGGGAAAAATTGGTTTCTTTCCCTTTGTCGGCAGATGTGGCGGCGAACACGGCGGCGGTATTTGCGGGGCAGGGGGTGGCTTATGCTTGTGTGGCGCGGTCGGGGATTTTTGTGTCGGGGCTGGACGCGCGTTTGCAAGATGCGGCGGGGGCGTTGAATTTGCCGTTTGGGCTGGACGCGGATTATTTTAAAAATCATGAAGTGTATCAAATGCTTGGATTTTTCCCGCAGGAAATGGATGATGTGATTTTGCCAAAATTGCCGTCTGCTTTGCGTTCTATTCGTTGGCATAAAAATGGTGTGGATTTGCTGGATAATCAAGGCTCTAAAGCGCGTGGGATTCAGGCTGCCTTAAATGTTTTGGGGCTGACGATGGCGGAGGCGATGGCGTTTGGTGATGAATTGAATGATTTGGAAATGATTCAGGCGGTGGGCTGCGGCGTGGCGATGGGCAATGCGGTAGATGAATTGAAAGCGGTGGCGGATTTTATTGCGCCGCGCATTGATGAAGATGGGATTTATCGGGCGTTGGTGGAATTGCAAGTGATTGATAAATAATGATTCAGGCAGCCTGAAAAGGTTTGGTAAAGGTTTCAGGCTGCCTGAATTTATTTTTCATAATGAAACGACAAAATCAGTGAAGTACGTTCCTTGCTGGGGGCTTGTTGCAATTGGTTTACCCAATCCATCACTTTATTGGGTGATTTGTTCAGCCCCGATACTTTGGCGCGAAGTTGGTAGAGCGTGATTTCGCGTGGGGGCAAATTGGCTAATTCTATGTCGGTCAATCGCTCGTAATCGGGTGGATTGTCGTCTATGTGCAATTCTAATATGTTTTTATGTGTTTGAATAATATGAATATCTTCCCATGCAATAAATTGGTTAAGCATATTTTGTGTATGGGTTTGGTCTTGGCGTTCTGTGGGGTAGTGGAATTGTATGCCGTGTATGCTTAGGCTGATTTTGGCTGGGCGGCGTACGATTTTAATCAGCATAATCAAGCAGATAATGCCACTTGCCAACGTCATGCCTTGAATCAGGTTGGTGTTATCGCTGTGTGTTTGTGTCCACCATGCGCAGCCGAGTGCGCAGAGTAGGGCGATAAGCGCAAGAACAAAAAAGGGCAATCGGTTGGCGTATAATTTGATTTCATTCATGTGCAAAATGGTCAGAATCTAACATAGGGCGAATTGTGCGATTGATTGCCAAATTTTGCAATGACTAAAAATGACTAAATCAGGCAGCCTGAAAGGTTTTTCAGGCTGCCTGAATTTATTTATTTGATAAATTAAGATGTTAGCAAAAGTGGGCTATTTTGCAATGTGGCAAAAGTCGCATCAATGCTGCGCTCAGCGTATTGAACAAGGTCAAAACGCTGCGATTGAAACACCCATAATTTCATTAAACCAACAAAATTGCTTTCTAAATAAAGTGTTGCAAATTCTATATCAATATTTTGTGGCAATTTACCCTGTTGGTGGCACAGTTTTACCATTTCGGTAATACGGGTAAGAAACATACCATGATATTTCTCGGTAAGTGCGGTAATGGTTTCGTTGTAGGGGGTACGCTCGCATTTCATGTGTAGCACATTGCAGAATTTGCGATGAATTTCATCTTCTGCAATGTGGCGCAGGGTGGTGATTAATTGGTTACGCAAGTAATCCCAAGCATTTTCAATGACTTGTTGATTATTTTGTTCGGGAAAAATATTTTGAAAAGTGTATTCAAACAGTTCTTCAAACAATTCTTCTTTGTTTTTAAAATGCCAATACAATGCGCCGCGAGTAACACCTGCTTCTTGTGCGATTTCTTGTAAGGTACTGCGTGTTACACCTTGACGGTAAAAAACTTCTAAAGCCGCTAATAATAGGTGCTGACGCGTTTTCATGGATTCAATTTTGGTTTTACGCATAATCTGTTGAAGTAAAATGAAGAAAAATGTATTTTTGTTACAATTGCAATTAATTTGGTGTGAAATTTCGCAAAGTTATTTAAACGCATTCACAAGTGTATGTATAATACGCGTATCTCGAATGATTAAATAGTCGGCGGCTTGAAAAGTTTTGCAAACTTTCAGGCTGCCTGAAAGTTTTTATTATATTTTGGATTCAAAAACCCTTAGGAAGCAATATGACAGCAATTCAACCAAGGCGAACTCTGTGGCGTTTGGCAGCCATCGCTGTGGCAACTTCTTTGACTTTGACCGCTTGCCCCAATAAAGTGGAAGAAATGAAAAAAGAACAACGCAGCAAAATGGCACAGCTAGAGCCTACTATTAATGTGTTTACCGTGCAGCCACAAAATATTTTATTGGAAAATAATTTACCAGGACGTTTGGAATCAGTGCGTACAGCAAATATCATGCCACAAGTAAACGGTATTGTGAAACGCCGTTTATTCCAAGAAGGATCAGTGGTAAAAGCTGGACAACCACTTTATGAAATTGATGATGCTACTTATCAAGCTAATTTGCAAAGTGCTCAAGCTAGTTTATTGCAAGCACAAGCCGCATTAGCCAAAGCCAATACTGATGTGGAACGTTACACTCCTTTGGTGCAGGCAGACGCGATTAGTAAACAGGAATTTGATGCTGCTGTTGCCGCCAAACGCTCGGCAGAAGCACAGGTGGCTGCTGCACAAGCTGCAATTAATGTAGCAGAAGTAAGCTTGGGATACACCAAAGTGTTTGCACCAATTACTGGACATATTGGACAGTCCTTAGTTACCGAAGGTGCGTTGGTAAATGCAAATAGCACAAAAATGGCAGTCATCACGCAAAACGACCCGATGTATGTGAACATCACGCAATCGTCTTCCGATATGCTGAAATTGAAACAGCAATTGATGAACGGTCAAAAAGTACAAAATTCTGAAGTGGCTGTGGGCTTGACTTTGGAAGACGGCTCGGAATATCCGCACAAAGGGCGTTTGATGTTTGCTGACACAACCGTTGATGAAAAAACGGGTCAAGTAACCATACGCGCGGCGATTGCCAATCCGAATCAGATTTTGATGAATGGTATGTATGTGCGTGTGAATTTGCCTTTGGCGGGGATTTTGGGTGCGTTCCCTGTGCCGCAACGTGCGGTTACGCGTGGTAAAACAGACAGCGTGATGTTGGCAAAAGAAGACGGCACACTTGAGCCGCGCACGGTCAAAGTCAGCGGTCAAAAAGGCGATTTTTGGATTATTACCGAAGGTTTGCAAGCGGGTGAACGTGTGGTGATTGACGGCACGATGTCGGCTGGTATGTTGGGGATTAAGAAATTTAAATTACAAGAATGGCAGCCTGAACAAGAAGGCAATGCCCCTGTTTCAGGCAGCCCTGAATCTGCCCCAGCCGAATCCACTTCCGAACCTGCTACCGCGCCGACTACCGAAGAAGCCGCATCTGAAGCACAATAAGGATAGGTTATGGCAAAATTTTTTATTGAACGCCCTGTGTTTGCCTGGGTAATTTCCATCTTTATTATTTTGGCTGGTGTGATTGCGATACGCAGTTTGCCTGTGTCGCAATATCCGTCTGTGGCTGCGCCGTCCATTACGCTGAATGCCACTTACCCAGGTGCTTCGGCACAAGTAATGGAAGACAGCGTACTTGCCGTGATTGAACGCGCGATGAATGGTATTGAAGGTTTGGATTATATGTCCACTTCTGCTGATTCTAGCGGTTCAGGCAGCGTGTCGCTGACGTTTAAATCGGGTACCGATGAAGACATGGCACAGATGAATGTGCAAAACAAATTGTCTGAAATCACGTCCACGCTGCCTGCAACGGTGCAACAATATGGTGTGAGTGTCTCCAAATCACGTTCTAATTTCTTAATGGTAATTATTTTGAAATCGGAACAAAAATCTTTGGACGACATGGCAGACTATGCCCAACGCAATGTGATTCCCGAATTGCAACGCTTGGAAGGCGTGGGCGGTGTACGCATGTTTGCCGCGCAACGTGCCATGCGCGTGTGGGTAGACCCCATCAAGCTCAAAAGCTATGATTTATCATTTGCTGATGTGTCTGCCGCGATTCAAGCGCAAAACGCGCAAATTTCCGCAGGTAGCTTGGGTTCATTGCCTTCTACTGAAGGGCAAACCATTACGGCAACCATTACTGCACAAGGTCAATTGAGTACCCCAGAAGAATTTGGCAATGTCATGCTGAAAACATCTGCCAGTGGCGCAAATGTGTATTTGAAAGACGTGGCGCGTGTGGAATTGGGTACAGAAAGCTATGCTGCCAGCACCCGTTTGAATGGCACGCCTGCGGTGGGTATGGCGGTAATGTTGTCCAATAGTGGTAACGCGACCGCCACCGCCAAATTGGTACGCGAAAAAATGGACAGCCTGAAAACCTATTTTCCTGCTGACATGACTTGGGCAGCACCGTACGATACATCTAAATTTGTGGACATTTCCATTCAAAAAGTGATTATGACTTTGGTGGAAGCGATGGTTTTGGTGTTTATCGTGATGTTTTTATTTTTGCAAAACTTGCGTTATACCCTGATTCCTGCGATTGTCG
Organism: Alysiella crassa DSM 2578; assembly: GCF_000745955.1. Classification (GTDB taxonomy): domain Bacteria; phylum Pseudomonadota; class Gammaproteobacteria; order Burkholderiales; family Neisseriaceae; genus Simonsiella; species Simonsiella crassa. The sequence goes on from NZ_JQKH01000033.1 coordinate 12,049, forward strand.
TGCCGATTTCGCTGCTGGGTGGTTTTGCAGGGATTTACTATTTGGGCATGTCCATTAATGTGCTGACCATGTTTGCCATGGTGCTGGTGATTGGTATTGTGGTGGACGATGCGATTGTGGTGGTGGAAAACGTGGAACGCATTATGGCGGAAGAAGGTTTACCGCCCATGAAAGCCACGCAAAAAGCCATGAGCCAAATTTCAGGTGCGGTAATTGGTATCACGGCGGTGTTGATTGCCGTGTTTATTCCCTTGATGTTTTTTAGTGGCGCACAAGGTAAGATTTTTACCCAGTTTGCTGCGACTATGGCGTTGGCGATTGGTTTCTCCGCGTTTTTGGCTTTGACTTTAACGCCTGCTTTGTGTGCGACCATGTTGAAACCGATTAAACATGGTCATCATGAGAAAAAAGGCTTTTTTGGTTGGTTTAACCGCAAATTTGATAACACGAATAAGCGTTATAAAGGTTGGGTAGAAGCTTGTTTGCGTCGTTCAGGCAGCCTGATGATTACTTGGTTGGCTTTAACGGCGGGTGCGGCTTATGTTTACACGACTTTGCCCAGCTCGTTTTTGCCAGACGAAGATTCGGGTAACTTGATGGTGATTGCCCAATTGCCATCGGGCGCAACCAAAGCGCGTACCGATGTAACCATTGAAGCATTGGAAAAAACCGCCATGTCTTTCCCTGAAGTGCAGGATATTATTACTGTATCAGGGTTTAGTTTTGGTGGTAGCGCACAAAATATGGCTATGGGCTTTGTGATTTTGAAAGATTGGGACGAGCGTCTTGCCATGAGCAAAAGCGAGCCATTTATGAAACGCATGATTGCTGGCGATATTTTGCATGACGCGACCATTGTGGTGCAAAAATTAACAGGCGCATTATTAACAGGTTATGTAGATGGCAAAAAATTACCCGATGACCATTTGGTGCGAGATGGTTTTACTGTTTCCATCAATCCGCCCGCGATTCGTGAATTAGGTAATGGCGGCGTAGAGTTTTACATTCAAGACCGCAACAATATGGGTCATGACGCTTTACTTGCCAAACGCAATCAATTGATGGGCAAAATGGCTGAAAGTGGTCTGTTTGCAGACACGCGCCCTGATGGTTTGGAAGATGCGCCACAATTGGAATTGACCATTGACCGCGAAACGGCTGCGGCGCAAGGCGTGAGTTTGGGCAGCATACGTTCTACATTGGCGATTGCTTTGGGTGGTTCGTATGTCAATGATTTCCCGAATAATGGTCGCCTGCAAAAAGTGATGATACAAGCCGAAAACACGGCGCGTATGCAAGACGAAGACATTTTGAATTTGCCTGTGGTGAATAATCAAGGTGTTGCCATTCCCTTATCCACTTTTGTGAAAAAAGAATGGAAAGTGGGCATGCAGCAGAGTTTGCGTTTCAATGGTTACCCTGCCATGAAATTAAGCACAAAACCTGCTGGTGTGTCTTCGGGTGTGGCGATGGCTGAATTGCAAAACATCATGAATGAAATCGGCGAAGGCAATTACAGTATTGAGTGGGCTGGACAATCTCGTGAAGAAGCCAAAGGTTCATCGCAGATTGCGATTGTATATGCTTTGGGTTTGCTGGCGATTTTCTTGGTGCTGGCGGCTTTGTATGAGAGCTGGTCTATTCCTGTGTCGGTATTGCTGGTTGCGCCTTTGGGCTTTTTGGGCGTGGTGCTGGGGGTGTGGATGCGAAATCAGTTTAATATGAGCATGGGCATTCCGATTACTTATGCGGAAGACATTTATTTCCGTGTGGGTATGATTACGGTGATTGGCTTGAGTGCGAAAAACGCGATTTTGATTGTGGAATTTGCGCGTGATTTGCAAGAAGAAGGCAAAACCGCGTTTCAGGCTGCCTTGGAAGCGGCGCACTTGCGTTTCCGCCCGATTTTGATGACATCGTTTGCGTTTATTTTGGGCGTGGTGCCGTTGTATTTCTCGTCTGGTGCGAGTGCGGCGAGCCAACGCGCGATTGGTACAACGGTGTTTTGGGGCATGACCATTGGTACGCTGTTGTCGGTGTTTTTTGTACCTGTATTCTATGTGCTTATCCGCAGAATATTTAAGGGCAAACATCAGATGCGTAATGCACGAGAAGCCGCCACAGACGCTGGTTTAGCACAATAATTGACGTAATAGAAAACATGGTTTGTCGGTTGGGTTTACATCATCTAACCGTCAAACCATGTTTGTTATCAGATAAGTGTTGTACACTTTCAGGCTGCCTTAATAGTACACGGCAATGCTTAATTTTTCAGATAACCTTATTTTTGTAGGGTAGTGAAAGGCAGCCTGAAACAATATTTTATTTTAAGGATAATTCAATCATGAAACTAAAACCCATCACCCTTGCTGCTGTTTTGCTGATTTCCCTGTCGGCGTGTAAATCCATCAAACCAGTTGTAGAACTCGCTCCCGAATACGAACAACCTACCGTTGCCGTTCCCGAAACCTTTGCGTTTGATTTGCCTGCTACTGAAGCGGCGAGCATTCAGGCTGCCTCTTTGGGTTGGCGCGATTATTTTGCCGACCCACGTTTACACGCCCTGATTGAATTGGCATTGAAAAACAACACCAATTTACGCACGGCAGCCTTAAATGTGGAACAAGTACGCGCCCAATACGCCATCACGCGCACCAGCCAAGAAATGCCCAATATTTCAGGCACAGCAGGCGCAACCCGTAGTGGCGCACTCGCCCACACAGGCACCAACCGCTTCAATATCGGCTTAAGCACGGGTTATGAATTAGATTTGTGGGGACGCGTGAAAAACAGCAGCGAAGCCGCATTAGAAAGCTATTTCGCCACCGCCGCCGCCAAAGACGCAACCCATTTAACGCTGATTTCCCAAGTTGCCAAAGCGCATTTAAACGAATTGTACGCACAAGCGGCAATGGATTTAGCCAAACGCACCTTGTCCAGTTATGAAGAAACCTACCGTTTGGCGAAAATTCGCCATCAAGCGGGCGTGATTTCGGCGGTGGATTTACGCGCCCAAGAAGCACAAATTGAAAGCGCGAAATCCACTTACGCAGGCGCGGTGCGTGCGCGTGAACAAGCGCGTAATGCATTGGCTTTACTGATTAATCAGCCCATTCCCAAAAATTTGCCCAAAGCCAAATCCTTATCGCAACAATTTAAAATCAATAATTTACCCGCAGGTTTGAGTTCGCAAGTTTTGCTCAATCGCCCCGATATTCGTGCGGCGGAACATCAGTTGCGCCAAGCAAATGCCAATATTGGCGTGGCGCGCGCCGCGTTTTACCCGAAAATCAGTTTAACAGGCACATTGGGTTTAATCAGCCCACAATTGGGTAATTTGTTCCAGACCAACAAAGGCTCGTGGTCGGCGGGTGCGAATTTGTCTGTGCCGATTTTTGATTGGGGGACGAATAAAGCCAATTTAGAAGCGGTGAAAATTGAGCAACAGAAAAAAGTGGTGGCGTATGAAGCGGCGGTGCAATCGGCGTTTAAAGATGTGGCGGATGCGTTGGTGGCGCGTGCGGCATTGGCGGCACAATTTGAATCGGTGTCAGCACAACGCAAAGCCTATAATGAGCGTTTGCGCCTGATTCATTTGCGTTATAAACACGGCGTGGCGAGTTCTTTGGATTTGCTGGACGCGGAACGCAGCAGCTATAATTCCGACAATGCAGTTTTGAATACGCAATTGAATTTGTTAGAAAATTTGGTTGATGTGTACAAAGCATTGGGCGGCGGCTTGAAGCGTTACACTACAGACGCACAGGATTCGGTGGGTGTACGCGCGGCGATGGCAAACACGCCATCATCGCAACAAGAAGTGTATGTGCCAGCCAATGTGAAAGCGGAATAATTTTGAATGTTACAGGCAGCCTGAAAACGGTTTTCAGGCTGCCTTGATATTAGGAAAATAAATATGTTAGAAAAACCAATTACTACCGTTGTGGCAGGCATTGTGTTTAATGCGCGTGGCGAAGTGTTGTTGAGTTCGCGCCCAGCAGGGAAAGCGTATGCGGGCTATTGGGAATTTGCGGGCGGCAAAGTAGAGCAGGGCGAAACGCTGCTCGCCGCGCTGCAACGCGAATTCCACGAAGAACTCGGTATAGACATTCAACACGCGGATTTGTGGCAAGAAAAAATCCATGCTTATGAACACGCGACTGTGCATTTGCATTTTTTTGTGGTTTTGCCAACGGATTGGTCGGGCGAATTGAAGGCGCGTGAAGGTCAGCAATGGGCATGGCAATCGCCGCAAAATTATACGGTTGCGCCGATGTTGCCAGCGAATGCGGCTTTATTGGCGGAAATTGGCGAATTTGCGCGGCAGCAGAATTTTCAGGCTGCCTGAAAGTACACGACAATTGTGTGATGACGTAGGCTGGTGGTAAGTGTCGCGCAAGCGACACGCACCCCAGCAACGCCAAAATTGTTGTGGAGCTGGGGTGCATTCCGCTACGCTTTATTTACCCCAGCCTACGCAAAAATCAGGCAGCCTGAAAATGGTGGGTGCAAGCACCCACCCTACACAAGTCATTTATTTTCATAGAATTTTCAATTTTTCTTATCCCAAATTCACTATAATTTATGGCAACCATTAGCCGTGTACAATCCACCCCACATCACATTCCGCTATAATTGCCCATCTTTCATTAATTATTATTCAGGCAGCCTGAACATTATGTCTCGTGAATCATCATCTTGTTTCCATTGCGGTCTTCCCGTTCCCGAAAATACCCATTTGCCGATTATTTATGAGCAACGCGAAGAGCCAGCGTGTTGCGCGGGCTGTCAGGCGGTGGCGCAGGGGATTATTGACGCAGGTCTCGGCAATTATTACAAAAATCGCACCGCAGACGCGCAACAAGCCGTGTTGCCGCCCGATGAAGTCTTGGCACAATTGAAATTATACGATTTGCCCGAAGTGCAAGCGGAATTTGTGGAAACGCTGCCTGAAAATGAAAAAGAAGCCATGTTAATGTTAAGCGGCATTACTTGCGCGGCATGTACATGGTTGATTGAACAGCAATTATTGCGCCAAGCTGGGATTGTGAAAGTGGAGCTGAATTACAGCACCCAGCGCGTGCGTGTGCGTTGGGATGACACGCGTGTGCAGCTTTCGCAGATTTTGCAATTGATTCAAAAAACAGGTTATTCCGCCGCGCCCTATGACGCGCAAAAAGTAGAAGCGCAAGCGGTGGCGGAACGCAAAAAATTGCTGATTCGCATGGCGGTGGCAGGATTGTCCAGCGCACAAACGATGATGTTTGCCATGCCCACCTATTTATATGATGATATTGAACAACAGTATTTGACGATTTTGCATTGGGGTGGATTTTTGATGGCATTGCCCGCCATTTTGTATTCGGCGCAACCGTTTTATCGGGGCGCGTGGCGCGATTTGTGTCATCGGCGCACGGGCATGGATACGCCTGTGGCATTGGCTTTGTTGTTGGGGTTTGCGATTAGTGTGTACGCGTTTGTACAGGGGGCGGCGGCAGGTATGCACTTTGAGAGTGTGTCTATGTTTGTGTTTTTCTTGCTGATTGGGCGATTTATGGAATTGACCATGCGCCATAAAGCTGGGGACGCGGCGGAACGCTTGGTGAAATTATTGCCCGCATTTTGTCATAAAATCATAGATTTGGATAATGAAACCACGCAGGAAGCTCCCGTTGTTTCGCTGAAAGTGGGCGATGTGATTGCGGTGCGTGCGGGCGAAATTGTGCCTGTGGACGGAATCGTGTTGCGCGGCACCAGCGAGTTAAACGAAGCCATGCTCACGGGCGAAAGCGTGCCAATTGTCAAAGTTTCAGGCAGCCGCGTAACGGCTGGTACGCTGAATGTGAGTAGCTTATTGATTATTCAGGCGGAACAAGTTGGCAATCAAACGAAATTGGCGCATATTGTCAAATTGCTAGACCGCGCGTTGGCGCAAAAACCGCGTTTGGCGGAATTGGCGGAACGCTATGCGGCGCGTTTTACTTTGGCGATTTTGGCGTTGGCGGCGATGACGTTTGCCTATTGGGTGTGGCGCACGGATGTGCCGCAAGCCTTGTGGGTTACGGTGTCTTTGTTGGTGATTACTTGTCCGTGTGCTTTGGCGTTGGCGACTCCTGCGGCGTTGGCGGCGAGCATGGGGCGTTTGGCGAGTGTTGGGGTGTTGGTGGCGCGAGGTCATGCTTTGGAGACTTTGGCGCAGGTGTCGGACGCGGTGTTGGACAAAACAGGTACGCTGACGGAAGGCAAATTTTCGGTGAATCAATTTGTGAATTTTTCAGGCAGCCTGAAAGATGGGGAGGTCATTGAAATTGCACAATTATTAGAGCAGAATTCGGAACACCCGATTGCGCGAGCGATTTTGGCGTTCAGGCAGCCTGAAGATAATTTGGGCAAATCGGCGATTCAAATTGCGCAAAAATTAAATAAAATTGGACACGGCGTATCCGCGCAAATCACTTTGCACGGACAAACGCAGATTTGGGCGATTGGCAAACCTGATTTTGTGGCAGAAATTGCGGGCAATCCGCCACCTGAATTAGATGAATTGGCAATACGTGGTAGTCTGATTGCTTTGGGGAATCAGACGGGTTTTCAGGCTGCCTTTTTATTACACGATACGGTACGCGCAGATGTGGCGACAATGTTGGCAAAATTACGCCAACAAAACATAGATTTGCATATGGTGAGCGGCGACAATCACGCCGCCGTATCGCAATTGGCGCACGAGTTGAATATTGCCCATTATGGCGCGGGGGCGTTGCCCGAAGACAAATTGGCGTATGTGCAAAATCTGCAAGCGAGCGGCAAATGTGTTTTGATGATGGGCGACGGGATTAATGACGCGCCTGTGTTGGCTGCGGCGAATGTGTCGGTGGCGGTGGCAGGCAGTGCCGATGTGGCGCGTGATGGCGCAGACGTGGTGTTGTTAAACGAAGATTTATCTGTTTTGCCTACTATTTTGGCGCAGGCGAAACGCACACATTTGATTATTCATCAGAATTTGTGGTGGGCATTGGGCTATAATGGGGTGGTGGTGCCGTTGGCGGTGATGGGTTGGGTTACGCCTTGGGTGGCGGCGATTGGCATGAGCGCGAGTTCTTTGTTGGTGGTGGGCAATGCGTTGAGATTGCGGAAATAAGGTTTAGGCAGCCTGAAAGGTTTTCAGGCTGCCTGAAAATCTCATTTAAATATCCATTAAATCAAAAATTTATCCAACCCAGCCCACAAAATTCCATACCGAAAACTTTTCCCCAGCAACAACATCAGCGTACACGCCCAAGCATTCAATCTCAACCACCCCGCCGCAATCGGCAACATATCGCCCACCATCGGCACCCACGCCCAAAACAGCGACCACGCCCCCCATTTTTTCAAATAATTTAAGGCTTTGGGGTTGATTTTGTGGATTAAAAAGCGTTCTGGCAAAAATCGCCCCATCGCCCACGACACCACGCTGCCCAAAGTATTGCCACTCACCGCCACCCAAAAAATCAAAACGGCATGTTCGGGAAACGCACGATACGCCGCCCAAAATGCCGCTTCCGATGTGCCAATCCACAAGGTCGCCGATGTGAATGCGGATAGCCACAAAGCCCATAAAGTCGCTTCTAAAGTCATGTTGATGGTCTCAAATAATTTTCAGGCTGCCTGAAAATGTAGTGCGCACCAAATTGTCTCATTATGTGATAAAGACATCATATTGATAAACATCTTTGTCGTGAAAATAGTGAATAAAATGCTTGAATGTGTCTTGGGTATAACTATTGAGATGAGAAATCGGGCTATTTAATATGTTTTCTAACTCTTTGCTTAACAATAAAATTTCTGTACCAGTTATTCTGTTCTCATCTTCATCATCAACTTGTTCCAATAATCGTTGCAAAATGGGGCATTGTTCATTCAACATTTTTCTATCTATTTGTGTCAAAAAACTGGAAAAGCTGCCTAAATGAAATGTTTCGGACACATCGTCATGCTTCGCAAAAATCATCATCACTATGCTCATGAGTTGAACCTTTTTTACTATTCGGTTGTGTTGATTGCTTTTCAGGCAGCCTGAAAAGCGATATTTTCACTTTCAGGCTGCCTGAAAATTATTACAAACTGCCGTATGAATGCAAACCCGTTAAAAACATGTTCACGCCCACAAACGCAAATGCCGTAATGAACAAGCCAATAATCGCCCACCACGCCAGCACCTTACCGCGCCAGCCAGCCACCAAGCGCAAATGCAGCCAAATCGCATAATTCAACCACACGATAAATGCCCAAGTTTCTTTCGGGTCCCAGCTCCAATAGCGTCCCCAAGCGTCTGCCGCCCACAATGCGCCCAACACGGTGGCAATGGTGAAAAACAAAAATCCCACCGCAATGGCTTTGTACATCGCTTCTTCAATTTGGGCGGCATCGGGCAGCCATTTTACGCCGCGCAATGCCAACAGTTCCGCCACACCAAACGCCGCCGCCATGCAAAACGCACCATAGCCAATAAAATTGGCTGGCACATGAATTTTCATCCACCACGATTGCAAAGCAGGGATAAGTGGTTGAATTTCATGCGCCCCACGTTCCCAACTGTACCACAGCGTGAATGCCACCAAAGCCACCATAATGGTGTACACAAACACGCCCAATTTGTGCATGGTGAATTTGCGCTCATAATACAAATACATCAAACCCGTAATCACCATAAACAAAATAAACACTTCATACAAATTGGACACAGGGATATGCCCCGCGTCTGGGCGCAACAAATAGCTTTCGTGCCAGCGCACCAGCAAACCCACAAAGCCCGCAAACGCCGCCGACCACGCCAAACCCGAAGCCATGCCCAGCAACAAATTCGGTTGGGGCGAAACGCCATTTTCAGGCAGCCTGCGTTCTTGTTTCCACGCCACGATTGCACCCAAAGCGTACAAAATAAAAGCAAAAATCGTTAAAGCCGATTGCCACATAATCGCCGATTGGCTGCTCAACAAATAGCGCAACAAAAATTTGCCTTGTGGCGGTTCGCCAGCGTGGGCGATGTTGCCGTTGTACAAGCCCACCGCCATGTATGCCAAAGCCACGCTGCCCAAAATAAACCAACGCATGGGCTTGAAAAACCAACCCAAAGCGGTGGCAATGGCGGCACTTGTCCACAAAATGGCGACTTCATACACGTCCATGTGGTGCGGCATTTTGATTTGCACCAGCACGGCAATCGTCAAAATCGCCAGCGCAAACAGCCAATCGGTGATGTTTAGGGTTTTATACCACGATTTTTCTTGCAATAATTCATGTTGGGGAAGGGGGCTGTTTTCAGGCAGCGTTTTGTTTAGGGTGGTGGAGTGTTCAGTCATTTTTTAATACCTTGATATATAGGGGCAAATGACAATTCATTTTACACTTGCGTTTGCATCAAAAATCGCCCATTTCTGCGTTAAAAATGCTTATCAGGTGTCGAACCTGACGCGCATTTTTGCCTTGAAATAGTCGTTTTTGCTGACAAAATCAAGGTGCAAAACAAATTGTCATTCGCCCCTAAAATAATTTAAAAAATATGGTTTGCCTGAACAAAACATTCAGGCAGCCCGATAGTTTACAGTAAAAAAAACTTTCAGGCTGCCTGAAAAATGGTTTTTGAAGATTAAATTTATGGGGGGAATTGATTTCAGGCTGCCTTGTGTTGATTAAAAGAATAAAAGGCAGCCTGAAAAGCGGTTTTCAGGCTGCCTGAATCTTTATTCATGGGAATCTGAATGGGGTTTTTCAATAAATTTTTTGTGTAAAAAACCAATCAAATCAAAAAAAAGACAAATCGCCACCGCTAATGCCACTACCATCAACATAATCAGCCAAAATCTCATTTCTGCCATGATAATCATATAGCCCAGAAAATAAGCCGATAAAGCGGTGGTGATAAAACGATTACCAAAAATCCGTTTTAACAATAATTTGAATTTTGCCATGATGGGATTTCCTTTCGTCAATGTAGCTTGGGTTGCTAAACCCAACACTTTCCCTTTTCAGGCAGCCTGACAAACTCACGGCATTAACATACCGCCATTCACATGCAAAGTTTGCCCCGTAATGTAGCTGGCTTGCTCGGAAGCCAAGAATAAAACGGCATTGGCAATATCTTGCGCTTGCCCAAATTTGCCCAGTGCGGTTTGATTTTCAAACATTTTGCGCGTTTCTTCGGGCAAGGCGCGGGTCATGTCGGTATCAATAAAACCAGGGGCAACGCAATTGACGGTAATGCCGCGACTGCCCACTTCACGCGCCAAGGATTTGCTGAAACCTTGCAAGGCGGCTTTGGCGGCGGCGTAATTGGTTTGCCCTGCATTACCCATTGTACCAACCACAGACGTAATCGTGATAATGCGACCGCTACGCTGTTTCATCATACCACGCAATACGGTTTTGCTGGCGCGGTAAACGGATTTCAGGTTCACATTCATGATGTCGTCCCATTCATCGTCTTTCATGCGCATGAGCAAATTATCGCGTGTAATGCCTGCGTTATTAACCAAAATGTCCAGTTTGCCAAATTCTTTTTCAATTTCGCCAATCAGGTTTTCAATCGCGCCATCGTCTGCCGCGTTCAAGGCGCGACCTACGCCCTTCCATTGCGCCAAACGCTCGCCAATCGCCGCCGCGCCGTTGTCAGAAGTCGCTGTGCCAACCACGGTTGCGCCTGCTTGCGCTAAAGTGTCCGCAATCGCCGCGCCAATGCCACGAGATGCACCCGTTACCAAAGCAATTTTTCCTGTTAAATTTTGTGTAGTCATCGTTTCAAATCCTTGTTTTTAATTGGATAATGTGTTTTCAGGCTGCCTGAAAATTCAATAATTAATATACACCAACCACCCCGTCAGCCAGCTCAAGCCCAACCATACCAGCAATTTCAGTTCTGCCCACATATCTTCGTCCCATTTGCCTTGAAACAAGCTAATCACATCAGGCGTAAAATAAAATTTCACGCAATGGACAAACTCGTCCCAATCGCGAAACAAAATGTAAAACAACATTGCAGCCACCAATAAACCCGCGCCAATAGACCAGAACATTGTCATGTTTTACCCTTTTCAGGCAGCCTGCGCCGCGATAAATTGTTCCACCGCCGCTTGCGAAGTCAAAGCCGTGCAAACCGCGTCCTTGTGAATGCGTTTCGCCAAACCTGCCAACACTTTGCCGGGGGAACATTCCGCCGATTGGGTAACCCCTTCATTTGCCAACACATTTACCGTTTCTGTCCAACGCACGGGGCTGTACAATTGGCGCACCAGTGCGTCTTTGATTTGCTCGGGGTCGTTCACGCTCGCCACGTCCACATTATTAATCACGCGAATTTCAGGCTGCCTGAAAGCCACATTCGCCAAATAATCCGCCAATTTATCCGCCGCAGGTTTCATCAGACGACAATGCGATGGCACCGACACAGGCAAAGGCAAAGCCCGTTTCGCGCCCGCTTCTTTGGCGGCAGACATGGCGCGTTCCACCGCCGCCGCGTTGCCCGCAATCACGATTTGCCCCACCGAATTGTAGTTTACCGCTTCACACACTTCGCCTTGTTCTGCTTCCGCGCAGATTTGGCGGACTTGTTCGTCTTCCAAACCCAAAATTGCCGCCATCGCGCCTACGCCTTGTGGCACGGCGGATTGCATTAACTCGGCGCGTTTGCGAACCAATCTCACGCCATCGGCAAAATTCAGGCTGCCTGCCGCCACCAAAGCCGAATATTCGCCCAAACTGTGTCCCGCCAACGCCACAGGTTTCGCGCCACCAGCCGCCAAATACGCGCGGTAAGTCGCCACGCCCGCCGCCAACATCAAAGGTTGCGTGTTTACTGTTTGCGCGATGATTTGCTCGTCATCGCCGTTCATCATTGCCCACAAATCTTGATTGAGCGCGGCAGACGCTTCATCAAACGTGTCTTTCACAATTTGCACGCCGTCAAAGCCTTTCATCATGTTCAAACTTTGCGAACCTTGTCCTGCGAAAAAAAATGCAAATGCCATCGTCATTTATCCTTATCTTTATAGAACCTGTATTCGTAAGATTTATAGCTTGATTTTATTGATAATTCTTGCGAATACAAGGCGGCTTTTTATGCCAATATTGAACATATTGGCGTGGAAAGCCAACGCAGTAGGCGCATGAAGTAGCGATAAAAGCAAGCTATAGTCGCAGAACTGAAAAAGCAGTACGGCGTTGCCAACGCCCTTATGTACTATTCGTACACGGCGGGCGTTGTCGCCTTGTACTGCATTTTCATTTCTACGACTATATT
>NZ_JQKH01000034.1 GCF_000745955.1 Alysiella crassa DSM 2578
ACCCATATTGATTTTGCTGTTTAAAATCTCTATTTCATCTTTACCAAATTTCGCCATGCCCGATGTGTAAAGCTGATTGCCCTGCTCATTTTGCCTCAAGCCCACATAAACCCAAATCATAATCGGAATTGCATTGTTAGGCAGATATTCTTTCGCTACTTTCTGATAAAAATCAGCCGTATAAACTGTTCCCGAAGTGTACACGCTGGTGGCATTTTCTTGTTTCAGGCAGCCTGAAACAATTTTGCTGTACAAATTCATGCCAGCTACTTCGCTGTTTTCGGCTTGGTTCATGACCGTAACCATCAAATGCGCTTTGTGGGCTTCGGCAGCAGCTACGGCATTGGGGCAATAATAATTGCCTTTGGCTCGTTGTACGGCTTCGCCATTCGGGATAGGAGCGGGCATTAAAGCAATCGCACATAAAAACTCGCCGATGGTTAAAATGTATGAGCAAGCGTAGGGTGGGCAACTCGTTGCCCACGCGGTTTGATACACGCCACATTATTTTGTTTTTTCAGGCAGCCTGAAATCAAATATTTCACAATAAAACATCATTTTATGCGTATCTGATTGAACTGCGTGGGCAACAAGTGCCCACCCTACGCTTGCTGAAATATTTTTCAGGCAGCCTGAAAATTTTAAATCACACCCTGCTCTTCTAATTTACCCAAAAAATACGGCATCATATCGCGCCAAGCGGGCCAGTCGTGGGCAACATCATGCCCCCAGTAATCAAACCATGCGTCAATATTTTTCGCGGCAAACGCGTCTTGTAAACGGCGTGTGTCTTCAATATGTTGCGCTTCCCATGCGCCTTGTCCCACAGCAATAATGTAGTGGCTTTGGCGATAGCGTGCCAAAAACCAGTTATCGTGTTGATTCCACAAATAATCAATCGGGGAATTGAAATAAACGGCTTGGTCGCCGTGATAATCGTGGGTGAAAAAACGGGCATCGTACACGCCGCTCAATGCAATGGCGGTATCAAACAAATCGGGGTGGCGCAAGGCAAAATTGATGGTGTGAAAACCGCCCATGCTGCACCCTGTGGCTATCATGCCATCGCCCCATTGGCATTCGTGGCGAATGTGGGGAACGAGTTCGTTGATGATGTAGCGGTCGTAGGCGTTGTGGGCTTGTGCCATGTCGTGTGGGGATTTGTGGGTGGCGAGCCATGATTCTTTGTCAATGGAATCTGGGGTATAGACGCGAATTAAGCCGCGTTCAATATGGCTGCGAATCGCGTCAATCATGCCAAAATTGCCGTATTCGTGGTGGTTGCCGCCCGATGATGGGAAGACAATCATGGGTTTACCCGCGTGTCCGTAGACATTGAAATACATTTCGCGTCCGAGTTCGCCGCTCCAATGGCTTTTGCTTTCAAATTTCATTTTATTCCTTAAAATTTAATCATAATGTGTTTTTTAATTTTTCAGGCTGCCTAAATATTCAGGCAGCCTGAAAACCATTTAATTTATTTCTCAATATTTCTGATGGGCAAATTGTACAATTTCGCGCATATTTTCCAGCGTATCGGTGCGCGCCAAAATGCCGTGTTCGCCCATGATTTTGGCGAATACCCCTGGTACTTGTTGTACGCTGATGATATTCAATGGGAAGCGTTGGCAAACGGATTCAATGCTGTTCACATAATGCTGATTGGCTTTGCGTGAAATATACACCACGTTCCAAGGGTGCGTGATGTTGGCGTGGAAACGGTTTTCGCGGACAATATTGGCGTATTCGGCGAACACGTCAAAATCATTGGCATAGTTCCACATATCAATGGTTAAACCACCAGGGGGGCGGCAATTGATTTCCAAAGGCAATAATTCGCCTGTGGCGTGTACGCGGAAAAATTCAAAATGGAAAAAGCGTTCACGCACATTAAACGCTTGGACACATTGTTTGCCCAATTCTACCAATTTGGGCGAAATGTCGCGTGGCACGAAATAGTACATATCGCCATCTTTGGCAACGGTGTCCAATACGGCTTCGGAATATTCCAAGCTGGCGTAGAACACAATATTGCCATCGTGGTCGGTCAAGCCGTCAAAAGTGATGATGTCGCCATCAATAAATTCTTCCATGATGTATTCAACATGGCGATTTTGGTAATGGAAAAAGTCTTCCAATTCTTCTGCGCTGCGGATTTTGTAGGTATCGCTTGCGCCCACGCCTGAATTGGGCTTGATAATCACTGGGAATTTCAAGCGTTTGGCGAGCGCGCGGGCTTCGTCATCGCTGTAGAATACTTGTCCTTGTGCCACTTTCAAACCAATTTTGCGGAACACTTCTTTCATTTGCGCTTTGGTTTTAATCGCCAGCATATCAGGGTTTTTGTAACCAAAAACATTGAAATCGGTACGCAAACGCGCGTCCAGTTCCAGCCAATATTCATTATGCGATTCAATGCGGTCAATGCGACCATATTTGTGGGCAAAATAGGCTACGGCGCGGTACACCTGTTCATAATCTTCCATATTATCCACGCGATAATATTCGGTCAGCGATTGACGCAAATTTTCGCTCAAAGATTCATACGGCGCATCGGCAATCCCCAAAGTATTGATGCCTTTTTCGTGCAGGCGCACGGCAAAAGTTTCAAAATTGGTGGGGAAATGGGGGGAAATCATCACAAAATTCATCTTGTTTTTGCCTCCGTGAAAAAAACCATCATGAATGATTTGAGTAATTGTGTCAAAGTAAATTTTGGGTTTCAGGCTGCCTGAAGCAATAAGCCTTGCTGTAAGGTGCGCCGTGCGCACCATTCTGTGTAAAAAAACGCTATTTGGCTGAAATTTGGTGCGCACGGCGCACCCTACATTGCACAAAACCCCTTTTCAGGCAGCCTGAAACCCCCATTTTTGTTATAAAATGACCGTTTATTTTGTTTCAGGCTGCCTGAAATGGTTTTTTTTAACATTGTTTGGCTTACTTTTCTAAAAAGTAAGTCGCCGCGCGGCGACAGAGCGCACGCCGTAGGCAAACCAAAAGGCAGCCTGAAACCCAACATTATCCATAAAATCAAAGGAACACAAAATGCCCGATTACCGCTCCAAAACCTCCACGCACGGCAGAAACATGGCTGGTGCGCGCGCCCTTTGGCGTGCCACAGGCGTGGCAGAATCCGATTTTGGCAAACCCATTATTGCCATTGCCAACTCGTTTACCCAATTTGTCCCAGGTCATGTGCATTTGCACAATATGGGGCAACTGGTGGCGCGTGAAATTGAAAAACACGGCGCAATCGCCAAAGAATTTAATACGATTGCCGTTGATGACGGCATTGCCATGGGTCATGGCGGCATGTTGTACAGCTTGCCCAGCCGCGATTTGATTGCCGACAGCGTGGAATACATGGTCAATGCCCATTGTGCAGACGCGCTGGTTTGCATTTCCAACTGCGACAAAATCACCCCTGGTATGCTGATGGCGGCTTTGCGTTTGAACATTCCCACCGTATTCGTGTCGGGTGGTCCGATGGAAGCGGGCAAAGTGATTGGCGCGATTCACATTGCCGACAACCGCAAACTGGATTTGGTGGACGCGATGGTGGAAGCCGCCAACGACCAAGTTTCCAACGATGCGGTCAAAGAAATTGAACAAAACGCTTGCCCCACTTGCGGTTCGTGTTCGGGTATGTTTACCGCGAACTCCATGAATTGCTTGACCGAGGCTTTGGGTTTGTCGTTGGCGGGCAATGGTTCGCTGTTGGCAACGCATTCGGGTCGCAAAGAATTGTTTTTGGAAGCCGCGCGCCTGATTGTGGACATCACCAAACGTTATTACGAACAAAACGATGAAACCGTGTTGCCACGCAGCATTGCCACCAAGCAAGCCTTTGAAAATGCAATGAGTTTGGACGTGGCAATGGGCGGTTCAACCAACACCGTTTTGCATTTGCTCGCTGCCGCGCGTGAGGCGGAAGTGGATTTCAAAATGGCAGACATTGACCGCATCAGCCGTCAAGTGCCTTGTTTGTGCAAGGTCGCGCCCAATTCCAAAGATTATTATATGGAAGACGTGCATCGCGCAGGTGGCGTGATGGCGATTTTGAACGAATTGGCAAAAGCAGGTAAATTGCACACCGATGTGTACAATGTGCATTCAGGCAGCCTGAAAAACGCTTTGGCAAAATGGGACGTGTCCAACCCTGAAAATACCGTTGCCATTCAACGTTTTAAAGCCGCTCCTGCTGGCATTCGCACGGTGGAAGCCTTTTCCCAATCACGCGAATGGAAAACCCTTGATTTGGATAGACAAAATGGCTGTATCCGCAGCGTGGAACACGCTTATTCGCAAGATGGCGGTTTGGCGGTGTTGTTTGGCAACATTGCCGAACGCGGTTGCGTGGTTAAAACGGCAGGCGTGGACGAAAGCATTTGGCGATTCACAGGTCGTGCGCGTGTGTTTGAAAGCCAAGATTCAGCCGTTGCCGCGATTTTGGACAACCAAATTGTGGCAGGCGACATCGTGATTATCCGCTACGAGGGCCCGAAAGGTGGGCCGGGTATGCAAGAAATGCTCTACCCAACTTCTTATTTAAAATCAAAAGGTTTGGGCAAACAATGCGCCTTGCTCACAGACGGACGTTTCTCGGGCGGCACATCGGGTTTGTCCATTGGACACGCCAGCCCAGAAGCGGCAGAAGGTGGCGCAATCGGCTTGGTACGCGAAGGCGACACGGTCAAAATTGACATTCCCAACCGCAGCATTCATCTTGACGTTTCCGATGAAGAATTGGCGGCAAGACGCGCTGAAATGGAAAGTCGCGGCAGCCGCGCGTGGAAACCCGAAAACCGCGAACGCCACGTTTCAGCCGCTTTACGCGCCTATGCCGCGATGACGACTTCGGCAGACACAGGCGCGGTGCGCGATGTGTCGCAAGTTGAGAAATAATTGATATTTAGCTGTCAATAAAGTTTCAGGCAGCCTGAGAGTCAAAAAAATGGCTTTTCAGGCTGCTTGATTTTTCATCTCAAATCTTGATTGCGAAATTATTTTAATATAAAATCCGATTAAATTTATTTTAAACACAAAAAAGGACTTTAATCATGAGATTTAATTTGAATGAGATGGTTTTGTTATTGGTTGATGAAATTTTTGGTGGACGTGATAAATTGTTTGCATTTAGTGAATTTATTGAAGCTAAAAATGAAGAAATCCATGATAATATTATGAGTAAACGCAATCATATTTTGCGTTCTTTATCCAAAATAATACCAGAAAACAATCTCAAATTAGTGAAAAAGATTGAACAAGGTAATACCTATGGTGATGAAAAAAGAGAGGAATTGTTAGACAGTATTTTTTGCTGGTTTATTGATGAATTAAGCAAATCTAATCCATTTATCACAGTTCATCCTTCTTTGAATAGCTCAAATAACCATTATTATGTTGAGATTTGTTCAAAAAATTTTAGACTGATGTGTATTCTTGGAAGAAATACAAGAAAAAGTAAATATTTTCAACAGATAGCAGAGGAATGTAATACAAAACACACACCTGAACAACTCCTTCTTGCAAATCTTGATTTTGCTGATATTCATACGATTGGGCAAAAGTTAGTTGAAGATAAAAGAACATTTGTAACTGTTAATATGTTGCCTTCTGTTGGTGGATTACATTTGGTTTTTGATTTTCCACACGCTAAATATACCAAATTAAGTGATAGTTTAGGTAAATTGACTTTAACTACACTGCTTGCCATGTATGATAAAATGAAATCAGAAAAACCAATTCCCCCAGCACCAAAACCTAAACGTCCAAGCAGCAAAAAGAAATATGGGGGAGAGTAATTTAATTTTAGGAATGTGAATATTATGAAAGTGGGTCTAACAGATTTTGTACCTGAAAAATTAGAAATAGCTCGCAAAGCGCGTGGTTGGAATGCGGCGGAACTGGCTGAATATTCAGGTGTATCTGCAACCACGCTTTCTAATTGGGAAAGTGGCTTACAACAGCCAAGTTTTGTCAATTTGGAAAAAGTTGCTGATACATTAAAATTTCCAATGAACTGGTTTTTAGAAAAAACAGATATTCAAGATAAAGGGGTATATTTGTATCGTAGCCTGAAACAAGATTTAACTGTTTTTCGTGAAATGGCAAAAGCCAAAATGACAATCACATCTCACATTGTCAAGCGTTTAGATGAATGGATTGAATTTGAACCTTTAAATTTACCCACTTTGGATATTCCAAACAATCCATTTTTGCTAAATGATTTGGAAATTGAACACATTGTAGCTCAATGCCGTGAGTTTTGGCGACTAGGTTCTGCACCTATTCCCAATATGATTGAATTACTTGAATATATTGGTATCATTGTCATTAAAGACAACTTAGGTACTGTTTCAATGGATGGTGTATCTAATTGGTACGATGGTCGTCCGTTTGTTTTCTTGAGTAAAGACAAAGAAAATGCACCAAGAAGCCGTTTTGATGCTGCGCATGAATTAGGGCATATCATTTTACATCGTCATCTTAAACGTGAAGATTATGATACGAGTATCAAATCAAATAATAAAGAAGAAAAAGACAAAAGAAAACAAATGTATGATTTAATTGAAAAGCAGGCAAATTATTTTGCTTCCGCTTTATTATTGCCTGAACAAATGGCATACCAATTAACTTATCCTACATTAGATAAGTTATTGGCAATTAAACAGAATTGGGGAGTTTCAGTAGGTGCATTAATTATGCGTGCGCGAGCATTAGATGTAATTGATGATGACCAAAAAACTCGTTTATTTAAAAATTATAGTGCACGTGGTTGGCGTAAGGGTGAGCCATTAGATGATATTTTTAAATCTGAATATCCTAGTATGTTATATAACGCTTTTGATGTTTTGGTCCATGAAAGTGCTTATCCTAAAAATGGATTAGTTGAATTATTTAGTTTAAATCAAAATGATTTGATTGATTGTTGTGCACTACCTAAATATTTTTTTGATGAACATTCAAAAATCATTAAATTTAAAGCTAAAAAGACCGCATAAACTAATCGCAATTCTTAAAACATTGATTTCAAGCAGCCTGAATGTCTTTTCAGGCTGCGTGAAACCTATTTCTTCACAATTCTCCGACACCCACAAACTCAAATCTTGCTTATTCAACGCTGCCGCCATCAAATCAGGGAATTTATCAGGCGTACACGCAAACGCTGGCACACCCAAAGCAAGCGTAGGGTGGGCAACTTGTTGCCCACGCAGTTCAATCAGATACACATAAAATGATGTTTTAATGTGCAATATTTCATTTCAGGCTGCCTGAAAAATAAAATAACGTGGCGTGCATAAAACTGCGTGGGCAACGAGTGCCCACCCTACGCTTGCTAAAATTGTTCCTGTAAATCCAGATAAAGGGTTATAAAAATGATGAATAGTAATAATGCTTACTTTTGTAGATTATTTCAACGAGCTTTTTTATTTAACATTCCTAAAACAGTTGATTTTATTTCATTTAAAATAACAGAAAATATTATTGATTTATTTATTATATCAAAAAAACAATTAAGCGATCAGGAATGTGAATATATATATAGTGCAATTTCAGAAGTTGAAGGAGATATTGTAGAATGTATTATATTTAATACACATTTCCTCATCATGGACAATTTACCTAAAAATTTAGAGCAATTTGGTGAAGCATTATTTGCTTTTATAGAGCAAGCGTAGCCTGTGCAATTAACGCGAATTGTTAAATGGTAGGATGGGCAACTTGTTGCCCACACAAATAACCACAGCACCCTTAACTCCTTTTCAGGCTGCCTATAAATCATAAATATCTTTCCTATTTTTGATATAAACATGACTTTTTATCAATAATCCAATGATTAAAATTAGCTTTCAGGCAGCCTGAAAAAAATAAAATAACACGGCGTGTATCAAACCGCGTGGGCAACGAGTTGCCCACCCTACTTGCTCCTAGCGGAGGTTTTTTGTCGCCAGCAAAAAAGGTTCGGTAACATGAATAGTTTGGTTAAGTCTTTGGGCGTTCTGATACTATTACAAGATAGATTTTATAATGATAATTTTGAAATTAATATTTCATTAGAGCTATCTGGTTTAGTTGTTGGGGTTAATATGCTTAATAGAAACGTTGTTGATATAATAGATTCAACTTTTGGTAATTATCAGGATTTATACAGTACATCTCCATTATTTAGATTTTCTAAATCAAACTTAAGATTTAAATTATTTTTATATGCAGAAAATATGAATAAAATATTTATTAAGGATGAAGAAATTAATTTTAATAAAGTTTATCTTGATTTATATTTCAAAAAAAATATTAAATATGTTTTTAATAATTGGGTTAATTGTTATTTTTATAAAGAAAAAATTATATTTTGTGATAATTATTTTTTTGAAAATAAAGTTATTTTTCAAATAATTATTAATGAATCATTTTCTTTTTTAATGGAATGAGATAATATTTTTGGATTTTGCATAGATATTGATAAATATTTTAATGGATGGAATGATTATGGGCGAAATTTTTTGATTGATTATTTCTTGATAATAAATCAATGTGATTGGAATTCGAGAGATGATGAATTTAATGTTGAACTATTAAAAAAATTACTTTTATCATATAATGGTTTTATATTTAATAAATTTATTGATGGGCTATTGATAGAAATTGACTATATGTAATTTCTGGAATTAGGAATTAAAGTTAAATTTAAAAAAATAGGTAAATATATGAAACCTCGCAACAAACGCCAACCATTAACTCCAGAGCCAGCGTAGCCTGTGCAATTAATGAGCAAGCGTAGAGTGGGCACTTGTTGCCCACGCTTTGGTCGTTCCATCAATTTGATTTTGATGTGCCAATAATTGCCTAAAACTCTGTTTCAAACTGCCTGAAACACTTTTGTATGCAAAATTTAACATACGTTACATTGAATTCTTCACGATAAAAGTAATTTCAGCAAGCGTAGGGTGGGTAACTCGTTGCCCACCCTACGCTTGCTGGTGGACAAAGTTTGAAACGCACAGTTGCGGCGTGTGAATAATGGTTTCAGGCAGCCTGAAAAATAATTTCCCCCAACCCCTTGTCAATATAAAAAAAACGCTTTATAATCCGCCGTTCTTTCAGCTCTGTTCCAGAGTATCTTCCCTTTGGGGCCAAGACTGGTTTACTAGAACCGTAGGGTTTCAGCCTAGTCCGAATGTCAATGAGATGTATCGGGCAGTCTGAAAGTGGTAAATTAAGTTGGATTTTTTTTAAGGTTAATAACATGATTCAAATGCAGACCATCTTGGATGTGGCTGATAACTCTGGTGCGCGTCGTGTAATGTGCATCAAAGTATTGGGCGGTTCCAAGCGTCGCTACGCTAATGTTGGCGACATCATTAAAGTGGCAGTAAAAGATGCTGCTCCTCGTGGGCGCGTTAAAAAGGGTGATGTTTACAATGCTGTTGTGGTTCGTACTGCAAAAGGCATTCGTCGTCCCGATGGTGCGTTGATTAAGTTTGACAACAATGCAGCCGTATTGTTGAACAACAAACTTGAACCAATGGGCACTCGTATTTTTGGTCCAGTAACGCGTGAATTGCGTACTGAGCGTTTTATGAAAATTGTTTCATTGGCACCCGAAGTGCTATAAGGTATAGGAAGGTTTACAATGAACAAAATTATTAAAGGCGACCAAGTCGTTGTCATCACTGGCAAAGACAAAGGTAAACAAGGTCAAGTGGTTCGTGTATTGGGCGACAAAGTGATTGTTGAAGGCGTAAATGTTGTAAAACGCCATCAAAAACCCAATCCTATGCGCGGTGTTGAAGGCGGTATCATCGTAAAAGAAATGCCATTGGCAATTTCAAACGTAGCCATCTTCAATCCTGAAACGAAAAAAGCAGACCGTGTTGGTATCAAATTGATTGAAGGCGAAGGCAAAGTAAAACGTGTTCGCGTGTTCAAATCAAACGGTGCGGAAATTGCCGTTAATCGTGGAGCGTAATCATGGCACGTTTACAAGAATATTACACTAACACCGTTGTGCCAGAACTGATGAAACAGTTTGGCTACAAATCCATCATGGAAGTGCCTCGCATTGAAAAAATCACCTTGAATATGGGTGTGGGCGAAGCAGTTGCCGATAAAAAAGTGATGGAACACGCTGTATCTGATTTGCAAAAAATTGCAGGTCAAAAACCAGTAGTAACCGTAGCTCGCAAATCTATTGCAGGCTTTAAAATCCGTGATAACTACCCAGTTGGTTGCAAAGTAACTTTGCGCCGTGAACGTATGTTTGAATTTTTAGACCGTTTGGTAACGATTGCTTTACCTCGTGTACGCGACTTCCGTGGCGTGAGCGGCAAATCTTTTGACGGTAGCGGTAACTACAATATGGGTGTTCGCGAACAAATCATTTTCCCCGAAATTGAGTACGATAAAATTGATGCGTTGCGCGGTTTAAACATCACCATCACTACTACTGCAAAAACTGACGAAGAAGCAAAAGCTTTGTTGTCATTGTTTAAATTCCCGTTTAAAGGTTAATCATGGCGAAAAAAGCACTTATTAATCGTGAAGCTAAACGTGTTGCTTTGGCTAAAAAATACGCGGCAAAACGTGCTGCTATTTTTGCAGTCATTAATGATGCGAATGCAACAGATGAAGAGCGTTTCGAAGCTCGTCTGAAATTACAATCGATTCCCCGCAATGCTGCGCCTGTTCGCCAACGTCGTCGTTGTGCCATTACTGGTCGTCCACGTGGTGTATTCCGCAAATTCGGTTTGGGTCGTATCAAAATCCGTGAAATCGCTATGCGTGGCGCAATTCCGGGTGTTATTAAAGCCTCTTGGTAATAGGAGTATAAAAAATGAGTATGCATGATCCTATTTCCGATATGTTGACCCGTATTCGTAACGCACAACGTTCTAACAAAGTTGCTGTGGCTATGCCTTCTTCAAAATTAAAATGCGCGATTGCAAAAGTTTTGAAAGAAGAGGGTTATATCGAAGATTTCTCTGTATCTGCTGATGCAAAACCTGTATTGTCTATCAATTTGAAATACTATGCAGGTCGTCCTGTCATTGAACAGATTAAACGTGTTTCACGCCCAGGTTTGCGTGTTTACAAAGGCTCTGATGAAATCCCTGCTGTGATGAACGGTTTGGGTGTAGCCATTGTCAGCACTTCCAAAGGTGTGATGACTGACCGTAAAGCGCGCGCTGCTGGTATTGGCGGCGAGTTGCTGTGTATTGTTGCCTAATAGGAGCGTTTAACGATGTCTCGCGTAGCGAAAAATCCAGTAACTGTTCCTGCTGGCGTAGAAGTAAATATCGGAACAGACGCATTGACCGTTAAAGGTAAAAACGGTGTGTTGTCTTTGCCCTTGAAAGGCGATGTAAATATTGCCTTGAACGATGGCACTTTGACTTTTCAGGCTGCCAATGAAAGCAAACACGCTGCTGCCATGTCTGGCACAGTTCGCGCTTTGGTTGCCAATATGGTTAAAGGCGTATCTGAAGGTTTTGAGAAAAAATTGCAATTGGTTGGTGTGGGTTACCGCGCACAAGCTCAAGGTACTACTTTGAATTTGTCTTTGGGTTTCTCTCACCCTGTGGTGTATGAAATGCCAGAAGGCGTAAGCGTTGCAACACCTTCTCAAACCGAAATCGTGCTGACTGGTGCGGACAAACAAGCCGTTGGTCAAGCTGCTGCTGAAATTCGTGGTTACCGTCCGCCTGAGCCTTATAAAGGCAAAGGTGTTCGCTATGTTGGCGAAGTGGTAGTCATGAAAGAAGCTAAGAAGAAATAATTGAGGCTGTAACCATGAATAAAAAAATCGCAAGATTGCGCCGCGCTCGCAAAACCCGTGCGCGTATCGCAGATTTGAAAATGGTGCGTTTGTGCGTGTTCCGCACCAACAGCCATATCTATGCTCAAATTATCAGTGCCGAAGGCGACAAAGTATTGGCTTCTGCTTCTACTGTTGAAGCTGAAGTACGCGGCAGCCTGAAATCAGGTGGCAATACTGCAGCGGCTGCCGTTGTTGGCAAACGCATTGCGGAAAAAGCCAAAGCGGCTGGCATTGAAAAAGTGGCTTTTGACCGTTCAGGTTTTCAATATCACGGTCGCGTGAAAGCTTTGGCTGAAGCTGCTCGTGAAAACGGTTTGAGCTTCTAAGAAAGATTTTGGAGACCAAAATGGCAAAACATGAAACAGAAGAACGCGGCGACGGCTTAATTGAAAAAATGGTTGCCGTAAACCGCGTAACCAAAGTGGTTAAAGGCGGTCGCATTATGGCGTTCTCGGCTTTGACCGTAGTAGGTGATGGCGATGGTCGTATTGGCATGGGCAAAGGCAAATCTCGTGAAGTGCCTGTTGCTGTACAAAAAGCCATGGATCAAGCACGTCGCAATATGATTAAAGTGCCTTTGAAAAATGGTACGATTCATCATGAAGTAATTGGTAAACACGGTGCAACTCGCGTATTTATGCAGCCTGCAAAAGAAGGTAGCGGTGTAAAAGCGGGTGGTCCTATGCGCTTGGTGTTTGATGCAATGGGTGTGCATAACATCTCTGCAAAAGTACACGGTTCTACCAATCCTTACAATATTGTTCGCGCAACTTTGGACGGCTTGTCAAAATTGTACACTCCTGCGGACATCGCGGCTAAACGTGGTTTAACCGTAGAAGAAATCTTGGGAGCAAACCATGACTGAGCAAAAAAAGATTAAAGTAACTTTGGCGAAAAGCTTGATTGGTACGATTGAATCACATCGTGCTTGTGCGCGTGGTTTGGGCTTGCGCCGCCGCGAACACACCGTTGAAGTGTTGGATACCCCAGCGAATCGTGGCATGATTAACAAAATCAGCTACTTGCTGAAAGTTGAGGAGTAATTTATGTTTTTGAATACGATTCAACCAGCCGAAGGTGCAACTCATGCACCACGCCGCGTAGGTCGCGGTATCGGTAGCGGTATCGGCAAAACAGGCGGTCGCGGTCATAAAGGTCAAAAAAGCCGTGCAGGCGGTTTCCACAAAGTGGGCTTTGAAGGCGGTCAAATGCCTTTGCAACGCCGTTTGCCTAAACGCGGTTTCAACTCATTGACTGCTGCTTTCAACGCTGAAGTTCGTTTGAGCGAATTGAATGCCGTAGCCGTTGATGAAATTGATGTATTGACTTTGAAACAAGCTGGCTTGGTTGCTGCCAATGCACAAACGGTAAAAGTCATCGCTTCAGGCAGCCTGAATAAAGCAGTTACCTTGAAAGGTATTAAAGCCACTAAAGGTGCAAAAGCTGCGATTGAAGCTGCTGGTGGCAAAGTAGAAGAATAAGGCGACAATAGTGGCTACTCAACTCTCTTCATCAGGAAAAGCAAGTCTGTGGAGTAATCCCGATTTACGGAAACGCTTACTGTTTTTGCTCGGTGCGCTGATTGTATTTCGTATTGGCGCACACGTTCCTGTACCCGGTGTAGATGCAGCCGCTCTAGCTAAATTGTACCAAAACGTTGCAGGGAGTGGCATCTTGGGCATGTTAAACATGTTTTCAGGTGGCTCCCTTGAACGTTTTAGTATTTTTGCTATCGGTATTATGCCCTACATTTCTGCATCGATTATCATGCAGTTAGCAGGTGAAATAGTCCCATCACTCAAAGCCTTGAAAAAAGAAGGTGATGCAGGACGCAAAATCATTACCAAATATACTCGTATTGGTACGGTACTGTTGGCGGCAGTGCAAAGTTTTGGTGTAGCAACTTTTGTGTATCAACAAAATGTTGTGGTGGTCAGTCAATTTGAATTTACAGTTTCAACCATTACCTGTTTAGTAGGTGGGACGATGTTCCTGATGTGGTTGGGCGAACAAATTACCGAGCGTGGCATTGGTAATGGTATTTCACTGATTATTACTGCAGGGATTATTGCAGGCATTCCTTCTGTGATTACACAGCTTTGGACATTAATCAGTACCAATGCAATGAATCCATTGGTGGCAATGGGCATTGTGATTGGGGTATTGTTATTGACGTATGGTGTGGTGTGTTTTGAAAGTGCTTTGCGTAAAATTCCCATTCACTATGCAAAACGTCAAGTCATGCAAGCGCAAAGTACGCACATGCCTTTTAAATTAAACATGGCAGGTGTGATTCCCCCAATTTTTGCGTCTAGCGTGATTATGTTCCCAAGCATGTTAGCCAGTTGGTTTGGTGGTTCAGACCCATCTAGCTTGCCAAATAAAATCGCAGCACAGTTACAACATGGTACTTATTTGTACATGGGTTTATTTGCTGCAACCATCATCTTCTTTTGTTATTTCTATACGGCATTGGCATTTAGCCCAAAAGAAATGGCGGAGAATTTGAAAAAAAGCGGTGCATTTGTCCCCAGTATTCGTCCGGGTGAGCAAACTTCTCGCTATTTAGAAAAAGTCGTGTTGCGCCTGACGTTCTTTGGTGCATTGTATATTACGACCGTTTGTTTGATTCCAGAAATATTGACAACGTCTTTTGGTATTCCATTTTATTTGGGTGGTACATCGTTGCTGATTCTGGTTGTTGTAACTATGGATTTCAATACGCAAATCGCTTCTTACCGTGTGAGTCAGCAGTATGACGCATATTTGAGCAAGCGCAGCGATGCGAAATCATTACCACATAAGTAATTATGGCTAAAGAAGATACCATTCAGATGCAAGGCGAAATTTTAGAAACTTTGCCCAATGCAACTTTTAAAGTAAAACTCGAAAACGGACACGAAGTGTTGGGTCATATTTCAGGTAAAATGCGGATGCACTATATCCGCATTTCTCCCGGTGATAAAGTTACCGTGGAAATGACACCTTATGATTTGACTCGCGCTCGTATTGTTTTCCGAGCCCGATAAACCCGTTGTTACAAGGAAGTAATCATGCGTGTACAACCTTCAGTAAAACCCATTTGCCGCAACTGCAAAGTTATTCGTCGTAACCGTGTTGTTCGCGTCATTTGTACTGACCCCCGTCATAAACAACGTCAAGGCTAATGATTTCACAATAATGGTTGAAGTTTAATAAAAAGAATATTTCTTTTGAAAACAAACTTTTCAGGCAGCCTGAAAGGTCTCAACCCTTATTGTGCGATGACTTAGCCCTGATTTTTGTGATATATTGACGGACTTTTGCCCTTAAGGAAAAAATATGGCTCGTATTGCAGGGGTAAATATCCCCAATAACGCCCATATTGTAATTGGCTTACAAGCCATTTATGGTATTGGTGCGACTCGTGCTAAAAACATTTGCCAAGCGGCTGGCATTGCGCCAACCACCAAAGTAAAAGATTTGGACGAGTCTCAATTAGACGCTTTGCGTGAACAAGTTGCTAAATATGAAGTAGAAGGCGATTTGCGTCGTGAAGTTACTATGAACATCAAACGCTTGATTGACATGGGCTGCTATCGTGGCTTCCGTCATCGTCGTGGCTTGCCTTGCCGTGGTCAGCGTACTCGCACGAATGCGCGTACCCGTAAAGGTCCTCGTAAAGCGATTGCTGGTAAAAAATAATTTTTAAGGAATTAATTGATGGCTAAAGCAAACACAGCCTCTCGTGTACGCAAAAAAGTACGCAAAACCGTGAGTGAAGGTATTGTGCATGTACATGCATCTTTCAATAATACCATCATTACAATCACCGACCGTCAAGGCAATGCATTGTCTTGGGCTACCTCTGGCGGCGCGGGATTTAAAGGTTCTCGTAAAAGTACACCCTTTGCTGCTCAAGTTGCAGCAGAAGCCGCTGGTAAAGTTGCCCAAGAGTATGGCGTGAAAAATTTGGAAGCGCGTATTAAAGGTCCAGGTCCTGGTCGCGAATCTTCTATCCGTGCGCTCAATGCTCTGGGTTTCAAAATCACCAGCATTACTGACGTTACTCCGTTGCCACACAACGGTTGCCGTCCGCCTAAAAAACGTCGTGTGTAAGGAGTGATTGAGAATGGCACGTTATCTGGGTCCAAAATGTAAATTGGCTCGCCGCGAAGGCACAGATTTGTATCTGAAAAGCGCACGTCGCTCTTTAGAATCTAAATGTAAAATGGAATCTGCACCTGGTCAGCATGGCGCGAAGAAACCTCGCTTATCTGACTACGGTTTGCAATTGCGTGAAAAACAAAAAATTCGCCGCATTTACGGTGTATTAGAGCGTCAATTCCGCCGCTACTTTGCCGAAGCAGACCGCCGCAAAGGTTCAACTGGCGAATTGTTGCTGCAATTATTGGAATCGCGTTTGGACAACGTGGTTTACCGTATGGGTTTCGCTTCTACCCGCGCAGAAGCCCGCCAACTGGTTTCCCACAAAGCCCTGACTGTAAACGGTCAAGTGGTAAACATTCCTTCTTTCCAAGTGAAAGCAGGCGATGTGGTGGCAGTACGCGAAAAAGCAAAAAAACAAGTTCGCATTCAAGAAGCCTTGGGTTTGGCTGCCCAAATCGGTATGCCAAGCTGGGTTTCAGTTGATGCCAACAAAATGGAAGGCACGTTCAAAAACGTACCTGACCGCGCTGAATTGTACAGCGATATTAATGAACAGCTGGTGGTAGAGTTCTACTCTAAATAATGCCTAGCACAGTGAGGGACAGTTAAATGCAAAACAGCACAACCGAATTTTTGAAACCCCGCCAAATTGATGTGGATACGCTGTCCGCAACTCGCGCAAAAGTGTCAATGCAGCCTTTTGAGCGTGGTTTTGGTCATACATTGGGTAATGCTTTGCGTCGTATCTTACTGTCGTCCATGAATGGCTTTGCACCTACTGAGGTCAGCATTGCTGGCGTGTTGCATGAATACTCCACCTTGGACGGTGTTCAGGAAGATGTCGTGGACATTTTGTTGAACATCAAAGGCATTGTGTTCAAGCTGCATGGTCGCACCGATGTATTGGTAACACTGAAAAAATCGGGTGCGGGTGCTGTGCGCGCCAGCGATATTGAATTGCCTCACGATGTGGAAATCATCAATCCTGACCATGTTTTGTGCCACTTGGCTGAAAATGGCAGCATTGAGATGGAAATCAAAGTAGAACAAGGTCGTGGCTATCAATCGGTTTCGGGTCGCCGTCATGGCAAGGAACAAAACAAGATTGGTGCCATTCAACTGGATGCGAGCTTTTCGCCCATCAGCCGTGTTAGTTTTGATGTTGAAGCAGCTCGCGTGGAACAACGCACCGACTTGGACAGCCTGATTTTGGATATTGAAACCAATGGTGCGATTGACCCCGAAGAAGCGGTGCGTACCGCAGCGCGTATTTTGATTGACCAAATGTCCATCTTTGCCGATTTGCAAGGCACGCCTGTGGAAGTGGAAGAAGAAAAAGCACCGCCGATTGACCCTGTACTGCTGCGCCCCGTAGATGATTTGGAATTGACGGTTCGTTCTGCGAACTGCCTGAAAGCCGAAGACATCTACTACATCGGCGATTTGATTCAGCGTACTGAAACCGAGTTGTTAAAAACGCCAAATCTGGGTCGCAAATCTTTGAACGAAATCAAAGAAGTGTTGGCTTCCAAAGGACTGACATTGGGTTCTAAATTGGAAGCATGGCCACCTGCTGGTTTGGAAAAGCCGTAAGCTTTGAAGATTAAAGGATAATGACATGCGTCATCGTAATGGTAACCGTAAATTAAACCGCACCAGCAGCCACCGTGCTGCCATGTTGCGCAATATGGCTAACTCTTTGTTGAGCCATGAAACCATCGTAACCACTTTGCCCAAAGCAAAAGAGTTGCGCCGTGTGGTTGAACCCTTGATTACTTTGGGTAAAAAACCTTCTTTGGCAAACCGCCGTTTGGCATTTGACCGCACTCGCGACCGCGATGTGGTGGTGAAATTGTTTGACGATTTGGGCGTACGCTTCGCCAACCGCAATGGTGGCTATGTGCGTATCCTGAAATATGGTTTCCGCAAAGGCGACAATGCTCCTTTGGCATTGGTTGAGTTGGTTGAGAAAAAAGACGCTGAGTAATTCAGCGAAACAAAATAACCCAAACAGGTTTCGGCTTGTTTGGGTTATTTTTATGTGGATTTGGGTCATCCATATTGCCCCACCGCTCGGTGTTCAGGCTGCCTGAAACACAATTTCATGGGCTTCATCAAAACTGGGTATTTCCAATTTGCCCAACATTTGCATTAAAACGTGTTCGGGTACGGCGTGTTCGCGTTGTTTGTTTTGTTGCAAGAGCTTGGCATATGGCACTTCCAAATACACGATTTTGATTTTTGCGCCATATGCGGCAAAAATATCCGTCCATTTGCTGCGTAAATCGCGGTTCAAATTGGTGGCGTTGAAGACAAAATCGCGTTTTTCGCGCAAATATTGTTTTGCCAATTCTTTGCCGATTCGCACGGCTTGGGCGGTATCGTGGCTGTTGGCGGGATTGAGTTTGTGGGCGCGGCGTATGTCGTCCAGCGAAAGGGTGGGTAAATGGGATAAGTGCTTGTGAATAAAGGTATCTTTTCCTGAACCTGCCAAAGCACACATCATCACGACTTCGCAAGTGAAATCGTCATACGGCACATAATCTGCACTACCGCCTTGATTTAAATAGTGATAACGTGCTTGGGGCGTGGCGAATGGTCGTGCTTGTCCCCAGCAATTCAAGTCTTTGCACATTTCTTCAAATAAATCAATTCGCAACAATAAATCTGTTTGGTCGGCACAAATGCGCCCCAACACGTCTGCGCGCGCCAACATCGCCAACAGGCGTGTGTCCAGCACCAAACTGGCGGCAATCACGGCGCGTTCGGGGTCGGGTTTGCTGATTGCCCAAAGTGGCAGACCGTGCAGGCGCACCAGTTTGCAAATTTGCTCGCGCACGGCAAAGGGTGTGGCGATGTCGCGGTAGAGAATTTGTCGTGCGGTGTATTCGCCTTTTTGCGCGTGGCGTGGCGAGACGATGCGCGTTTTGCCGTCTATGATTTCTTCGTGGGTGGTGCTGCGTTTTTCCACATCGTGCAACAGGGCGGCTGTGAACAGAATATGTTGATTTTGTGGCGATAATTCGGCAAATTCAGGCAGCCTGAACAATTCTTCCACCACCATTTGCGTGTGGGTCAAAACATCGCCTTCGCCGTGCCATTCGGGGTCTTGGGGGACGTGGCGCATTTCGTCCAGCCACGCATAATGTTGGGTCAGTTGCGCCCAATCAATCGGGCGGTGTGGGGTGTAGTGGGGGAAAGTCCACATGGTTTATCCGTTTGTTTTTATTTTGGGAAATTGTATTTCAGATAACCTGAACGCGATTCTAAATCCAACAAAAATTGTTTGCGCGACAAGCCGCCTGCGTAGCCTGTAAGCGTGCCGTTGCTGCCAATCACGCGGTGGCATGGCACGATAATGGAAATTTTGTTGCGCCCATTTGCCGCCGCCACCGCGCGAACGGCTTTGGGATTACCCAATTTTGCGGCTTGTTCCGCGTAAGAGATTGTTTCGCCATAGGGAATGGTTTGCAGAATGCGCCACACGCGCTGTTGAAAATCCGTGCCAACAAAGTCTATTGGCACGGAAAATTGTTTCAGGCTGCCTGAAAAATAAGATTGCACCTGCTCGGCAACTTCTTTTAATAAATCATGGGGTTGAAAAAAGATTGCCGCACGTTTGGCTTGGGCGATTTGGCGGATTTCGCTGTCCAAACGCGCTTGCCCAACAAATTCCAGCAAACACAAGCCTGTGGCAGAGCAAATTGCCAGCATTTCGCCCAAAGGGGTGGGGACAATTTGGGCGTGGAGTGGGGGCATGGTTTCAGGCTGCCTGAAATTCAGTTCATTGAAATATTGGGCGATTTTGGTTTCGGTATTCATAATATTTTTCTCATTATAAATTTATCTTGACAAATTTTAATGTAAATTTTTATAATCAAAAAAGCTATTCAGTCTTAGCTTGCTGTCCACTTTAAGCAAATCCTGACGGAAAGACTCTCAATTTAATTCCCCAAAATCGGCAACTTTGGGCAGTGGACACCCAATAACCGCCAAATTTTGGAGAAAATCCATGAAATTTATTCCTACATCAACACATATCGTTGAAGAAATCAAAAAACAAGCTAAAAAATTACAACGTAAAAATGGTGGCAAACACACCGATTTATTGGAACAAGCCGCTAAACAAAAAGGTTATTTGCATTGGCATCATGTTACTCAATGTGCTAAACATACAGAACAATTAGGCATTTCTTCACTTTCTGCCGAATGTTTCTATGTTATCCAAAAAGTAAAACGCGGGGAAAATGTCATTATCATGACAGGACCTGAAACAGCCAAAATTCCTTTTATTTTATTTGGTTGCAATAATGATGTTTGGTTATTTGAACCAAAAGAAAATACAGCCGCTTGTTTAATGTTACAAGGTGAAACATTACCACTTCAATTTATTGAAGAAAATCATCAACAAATTAAAATTGAGTGGGATTCCAGTTTAGCTGAAATTACTGAATTTTTCTTGTTTATTTTGGATAGCGAAACCAATCAAGAAAAGGGATATGCCTACCCAACTGATATTTTAGAAGCATTAGCGAATGTATTAATGAGAGCAAAAAATATTAAATTATAATTTAATAGTTGCGTAGGGTGCACCGTACGCACCAATTTCATCACAATTATTTGATTTTGTCGATAAATCGGTGCGCACGGCGCACCCTACAAAAATTCAGGCTGCCTGAAACGTGTTTCCCCACATTTTCAGGCAGCCTGAATGATTTCAAATCAAAAATCACCCACGCTGATAATTCGGAGCCTCTTTCGTAATCTGCACATCATGAACATGCGATTCGCTCATGCCTGCCGATGTGATTTCCACAAATTCCGCTTTTTCGTGCATTTCCGCAATATTCGCGCAACCCAAATAGCCCATGCTGGAACGCAAACCGCCCACCAACTGATGAATGATGTTCACAATCGGGCCCTTGTGCGGCACGCGCCCTTCAATGCCTTCGGGGACGTATTTGTCGGTGCTTTCCTGTTTGTCTTGGAAATAGCGGTCGTTGGAACCTTGACTCATCGCGCCCAACGAACCCATGCCGCGATACGATTTATACGCACGTCCTTGATACAATTCAATTTCCCCTGGTGCTTCGTCTGTGCCAGCAAACATGCCGCCCAACATCACGCAATGCGCCCCAGCCGCCAACGCCTTGGCAATGTCGCCTGAAAAACGAATGCCACCGTCTGCAATCACCGAAACGCCTGTGCCTTTTACCGCTTCGGCAACATTGGAAACGGCAGTTAATTGCGGTACGCCCACACCCGCCACAATGCGCGTGGTGCAAATGGAACCCGGTCCAATGCCCACTTTTACCGCGTCTGCACCAGCCGCCACCAAATCACGCGCGGCGGCGGCGGTGGCAATGTTGCCGCCTATCACTTGCACATCAGGAAAGTTTTGTTTGACCCATTTTACGCGGTCAATCACGCCTTGGCTGTGTCCGTGTGCCGTGTCCACCACAATCACGTCCACGCCAGCCGCAACAAGGGCGCGAACACGCTCTTCGGTATCCGCGCCCGTGCCAACTGCCGCGCCCACGCGCAAACGTCCTTCGTGGTCTTTATTGGCATTGGGAAATTCGGTGGTTTTGATGATGTCTTTTACCGTAATCAAACCGCGCAATTCGTCTTTGTCGTTCAACACCAAAACGCGCTCAATTTTGTGTTGGTGCATCACTTCACGCGCCTCTTCAATGCTTGTTCCCACAGGAACGGAAACCAATTTGTCGCGCGGTGTCATAATTGCCGACACGGGCAAATCCAAGCGCGTTTCAAAACGCAAATCGCGTGTGGTAACAATGCCCACCACTTTGCCGTTTTCCACCACGGGCAAACCCGACATTTTGCGTTTGCGTTGGGCGCGTTCAGCCAGCAAATCGCCAATCAAAATATGGGGGGATACGGTAACAGGGTCTTTCACAATGCCGCTTTCGTGGCGTTTGACTTTACGCACGGTTTCGGCTTGTTGTTCGGGGGTCATGTTTTTGTGAATGATGCCGATGCCGCCTTCTTGCGCCATGGAAATCGCCAAACGCGCTTCGGTAACGGTGTCCATTGCGGCAGAGAGCAGGGGCAAATTTAAAGTAATGTTTTTGGTTAATGGGGTTTTGAGCGAGACATCGCGCGGGAGAATGGTAGAATGTGCTGGAACGAGTAAAACATCGTCAAAAGTGTAGGCTTTTTCTACGATACGCATTTTAGGAGACCTTTGGGGTTTTGTTTAAAATGCACGGCATTGTAGCATAATTTACCACTTTCAGGCAGCCTGAAAAGCGTTTTTTCATGACAATTGATTGAGAAAACAGTACAATAGTTCTATTCTGTTCAATAAATCAATTTTTTAAGGAAAACAACATGATGAATTTAAAAACCATTTCTGCTGCCGTATTGGCATTGGCAATCAGTACCAGCGCAATGGCAGCCGATACCGTTTACGTTTGGCGCAACGGCAGCAGCAATACTTATTCCGACATTCCCAAAAATCTGCGTATGGACCACGCCAACAAAATGAACGTGCGTACCCACAACGTGCGCCAAGCCACCGAAGTGCGCCACAAAGAGCCTGAATCCTTGGCAGAACGCCGTTTAGCATTGGCGCAAGAAGCAGCCGAGCGCGATAAAAAATTGGAAGATGAAAACAAACGCATTATGGAAACCAACGCCAAAATCAAACAAGAAAATTGCGCCCAAGCACGTTCTAACTTAAGTTTGGCACAAAATGCGCGTAACCGCGACCAACTTGTACCCAAATACACTCAAGATGTGAGCAAATATTGCAATTAATCTTGCCCCCATTTTCAGGCAGCCTGAAACGCAAAATTCAGGCTGCCTGAATGTTTTTACTTGCCAAATCAAACAAAAAGCTGCATAATTCCCAGCTTAACTTTTTTTTCAACAAGAGGTGTGGGTACAACCCCCATACCCGCTTTTTAAGGACATTTCCAAATGAAACAAGACGTTCATCCAGAATACCATGACGTAAACGTAACCTGCTCTTGCGGCAACAAATTCGTTACCAAATCTGCCATGAGCAAAACCGACTTCAACATTGAAGTTTGCTCCGACTGCCACCCATTTTACACAGGCAAACAAAAAATCGTGGACACCGCAGGTCGCGTAGATAAATTCAACCAAAAATACGGCAATATGTTCAAACGCAACGTATAATCTTGAATTTGATGAAAATCACGTCAAAATATTTGTTTTGACGTGATTTTTTTCGTTTCAAGCAGCTTTTCGCTACCCTACAAAAAATGAAATACTGCCCGAAATCGTTGAGATACAGCAATCTAACCCCCTCTCCTTTGGGAGAGGGCTGGGGAGAGGGAAAAATCGTGGTACATTGAAAGTTTTACCCTCTCCCACAGGAGAGGGAACAGATGAGCGGTAGACAAAAATTTGTAGGGTAATGAAAGGCAGCCTGAAAAATATGGGAAACAAAATCATGCAAAAATACCCGCGCAGTCTCCACGCCCACATCAGTCTTGGCACAACATCAGACGACCGCTTTATGCCACGCGATTACGTCCGCCACTTTGCCGCCCTGCCCGATTTGGTGCTGACCGAAAAATTGGACGGACAAAACAACTGTTTTTGTGCCGCAGGGCTGTTTGCGCGCTCCCACGCCGCGCCCACGCAACACGCTTGGGACAAACCCCTGCTGGAACGCTGGCGGCTGATTAAAGACGATTTGGGCGATTTGGAACTGTTTGGCGAAAATCTGTATGGCATTCATTCTATTGCCTATTCTCAACTGGAAAGTTATTTTTACCTGTTTGCCGTGCGCCAAAATGGGCGATGGTTGAGTTGGGACGAGGTGCAATTTTACGCAGCGATGTTTGATTTTCCGACCGTGCCAGAAATCCCCATCACACAAGCACTCGCCACATTCACACAAAACAATTTAAATGAAAACAAGCAACTGGAAAACTGGCTGACCGCCAACTTGGGCATGGCGTGGACAGACTATGTGCAAACAGGCGGACAACTGGGCGGCTACGACCCGAAAACAGGCGAACCGTGCAGCGAAGGTTTTGTGATACGCAACCGCACCGATTTTGCTGTGAACAATGGCGATTACCTGTACAAGCCAATGAATTTAATCAATTATTTAAACTGGTACGCGCCAAGCACGTCCAAACCGATGTGCATTGGACAAAAACGTGGCAGCCCGCCCAACTGATTGATTACACAAAATACCATTGGGAAAGTTGGCAATTTGTGCAGGGTTAGGTTTTTCAGGCAGCCTTTCAGTACACGACAAAAAATCGGACGACCTGTTTTGGGTTTGAAAAATAGTCCAAAGTTGCCATCATCAACATGGCAGC
>NZ_JQKH01000035.1 GCF_000745955.1 Alysiella crassa DSM 2578
AAAAACAACTTCCTTAAAAAACCGTTGGATACGGCGATAGGAAGAGGCGTTTGTTGCTTTGGCATCAGGGAAAAACATTGCCAATTTGCTCAAATTACAGGTCTGCCGCATGGCAATGGTACACAATAAATACACAAAAACAATAACGTGGCTCTTGTGCCATTTGAAAGTTTTGGTTACGATATGGGTAAGTTCGCTCAATTCAGTCATATTGGATTAGTCGTGAGAAAATTAATACGATACCACTGAATTGATGCGGACTTATTTTTTTATTGTACTTTTTTTGTCGTGTACTGAAAGGCTGCCTGAAATAATGGGCGCAATTCGTGTTAGGTAAAAATTAATCTAATGGCAAAGGGAATTACGGTTAAAAGAGCGGGAATAATCAACAATGCATGGAATAAACAAAATGCTAAAATTTCATCTTGTGTTTGAGATTGAATCGCTTCATCGCTCCATTTCAGATGATAAGCCTCTTGTCCAGTTTTCGAATCAAATAAGGTGATGGAGTGTGGAACACTTTTTTCTGGAATAACCCAAGACATATATTCCAAATAATGACCTGAAACTGTCGCTCTATAATTGTCTTCAGGTAAATTGCACAAAGAAATGCTTTGTTCTTCGTTCAAATAACCACAATCTAACCAAAATTGGGTTCTGTTATTTTCTGGAGTATAAAATCGCACACCGCTTCTTGCTGAATAAAAAGATAAATTTTTCTGCAAAAATTCTAGTTCATTAAACTGATGGCGACTCAGAAAAAAGAAAATAGATGCCACAATACTGACGGCAATATAACAGCAAATAGTTGTTTTAATGATTTTGTCTTCATTCATACTCATAAACAAATTTCTTATTATCAAAAATTCCCTTTCAGGCTGCCTGAAATGTAGCCACCCGCCCCACTTTTGTCAAGCGACTAATTTATATTTTATATTATATTTCAATCAATTATACTTTTCAGGCTGCCTATCTCTTTTTTACGTTACAATATTTGCTTTTCCATCAAAATTAGGTTTGCAAAATGAATTTACATCAACGCTCATTTTTGAAATTATTGGATTTTTCGCCTGCGGAAATTTCGGCTTTATTGGATTTGGCGGCAAAATTGAAAGCAGACAAGAAAAATAGTTCGGAAAAACAATATTTGGTCGGCAAGCAAATTGCGCTGATTTTTGAAAAAACGAGTACGCGCACGCGTTGTGCTTTTGAAGTGGCGGCGCGAGACCAAGGGGCGCATGTAACGTATTTGGAACCTTCAGGCAGCCAAATCGGGCATAAGGAAAGTGTGCGCGATACGGCGCGGGTGCTGGGGCGAATGTATGACGCGATTGAATATCGCGGTTTTTCGCAGAATGTGGTGGAAGAATTGGCGGAATTTTCGGGCGTGCCTGTGTACAATGGTTTGACGGACGAATTCCACCCCACGCAAATGTTGGCGGATTTGCTGACCATGCGCGAGCATTGTGATAAACCTTTGAATAAAATCAGTTTTGCTTATTTGGGTGATGCGCGTTTTAATATGGGCAATTCTTTGTTGATTGCGGGCGCGTTGATGGGCATGGACGTGCGGATTGCCGCACCTGAATCCTTGCAACCGAGCGCGGAACTGCTTGAAAAAGTGCAACAAATCGCACAACAAACGGGGGCGCGTATTTTAATTACGGATAATCCGCAGGCTGCCGTGTCGGGCGTGGATTTTGTGCATACGGATATTTGGGTAAGCATGGGCGAGCCTGAACAGGCTTGGCGTGAACGCATTGATTTGTTAAAACCTTTTCAGGTGAATGCGGATTTGATGGCGGCTACGGGCAATGTTCACGCGAAATTTATGCACTGTTTGCCATCGTTCCATAATCGGGATACGAAAATTGGCGAGTGGATTTTCCAGACTTTTGGTTTGGACGGGGTGGAAGTTACCGAAGATGTGTTTGAAAGCGCGGCGAGCATTGTGTTTGACCAAGCGGAAAATCGTATGCACACAATTAAGGCGGTGATGGTGGCGACTTTAGGGAATGTGGAAATTTAATTGGATTGAATAATTTAAGGCAGCCTGAAACGTTTTCAGGCTGCCTTTATTTTATAAAATTAATCTTGTTTACGCGGTGGCGCAGGCGCAAACCAACCCACCAACAGCAATAATAAACCCACCACAATAAACGACACAATCCGCGCCATACCGCCACTGTTCCCCAGTTCCACAAAAAATAATTTCAACACCACCACGCCCATCAAACTCGCGCCCACCAACCACAGATTGCGCCAGCCTTTTTGATTGCCGCGCACCATCAGCGCAATCGCCACGCACGCCCACACAATAGACAAACTCGCTTGCAAACCAAAAGAAGCCAGCAAATTCGGTAAACGCCACTCCACGTCCAAATAAATATGCCAAACGCGCATCACCGCCGCACTCACGCTAAACCATGCCAACGCAAACGGTAGATTTAACGCCAAACTGCGCCCTTCTGCATTTTTGGGCAACCAAGCGCGTAACCAACACATTAATTGGGCAATAATCGCCGCAGTCGCCAATTCCAATGGATTGAGCAAGGGCAAATATGCCCAACCTGCCGTTTTGGGCGTAACCCAGTTTGCCCACAGCAACCAACTCACGGCATACATCGCCAAAATCAGGCTGCCTGAATCCCAATACACGGCGGCATATTTTTTCAAATACGACTCGTGTCGCCAAACATAAATCGCCACCCACGCCGCCATCGGTACCAGCAACCACGCCAATTGCGCCCACACGCCCAACCAGTGCGCCGCACCCAACTGACCCACAAACCACGTCCACGTTATCATTAACACGGTGAACACGACATAATGTGCCGTCAAACTACGCAAACACAGCAGCAACGCAACCAGTAAAATTGTTGCGCCCATTAATTGCAGGCTGCCTGCCCATAAATTGCCCTGTACCCATTGGCTGCTTTCCATCCAAATCATGAAACACATCAGCAAACCCATCATGGTCGCCGCTTGCAAACCTTCGCGCCAACGCGTGTATTGCGCCCACACCGCCAATGGCACGGCAACGATTAAAAATTCATATAAATTATTATTTAAATTAAATAATTTATCAACATGATACACCAAAACGCAACAGCCCACCGCCAGCAATGCCCACGCAAATAATGCATTCAAGAAATCAGGTTTATCTTCATCCTGCCAAATCGCTTGATGTAAACAAAATGCACTCGCTAACCAAGCCAGCGCACAATAAATCATCATGCTCGGCGCAATCATGCCATGATTAAATATCGCCAAAACACAGGCAAAACCGCCTGAAACCAAACTGAACACGCTCAATACGGTATTTTGCTGTTTGAATTGCAAAGCGGCAAACACCAGCGCATACGCCGACAACGCCAACATGCTTCCCAGTACCGCAAACGCCAACATGGGCAAAGTCAGCGCGTGTATTAATGAAATCACCAAAATCCATGATTGGCAATAGGCTTCCCATTCTGCCGACTCTTTGCGCCATGTCGCGTGCCACGCGTAATACATCCACGCGCCGCCCGCCATCGCCAAAAATGTGCCAATCAATGAGCCTGATAATAAAGTCTCCGTCCCCAATTTCAGGCTGCCAAATTGCGCCACCGCCGCCAAAAGATACACGCCCACCGCACACAAACGCGTGTAGGGCTGCTTTTGTTTCAAACCAAAATGGTAAACCAATGCCGCTTCCAATGCCCACGCGGTTGCCGTCCATTGTCCTTCCAGCGCAAACAAAATGGTTAAAGTGATGAAAATGAAAGACAACATGGAAAATGCTTGTTTCATCACGTCCAAATGTTCATTGTTTTCGCGCACAAAATAGTAAGCAAACACCGCATACACCAGCGCAAAACCCAACGCCGACCACGCCGCGCCGTATGCCCACTCGTTTACCATTTGATATTGCAGCCCAAAAGCCATCAACGCCGTGCCAAACAACAACGTGCCATCTAATCCGCCAATTTGGCGACCACTTGCCCACACACTTGCCACAATTTGCGCCAAACTCGCATGATTGGGCAATGTGTTCAGGCTGCCTGAAAACGCTTTGTCTGCCAATGTGCGTTGCGCGAAAAAGCAAGCAATCAGCGTGTACAACAACCAATGGTAAAGCAAAAAGGGTTCGGTTTGCGCGAAGTGAGCTGGACGATACGCGTCCGCGCCCCACGCCGCACCAATCAAAAAAGTCCCCACAAAACCAATCAAATTCAACGACCGCCACGCCTTAAACCACGCCACCACCGCCACGCCCGTGTTCATAATTGCCAAATAAGTAAACAAAATCAAAAAGCTGCCATTTTCATCAGCCGTCAAAACAGGCGCAGCCACGCCGCCCAATACCGCCACTTGCGCCAATACCCGCGCGTCCTGCCGCACCGCCTGCCACACCATCGCCGCCACCAAAGCCACCATCACCACAAACACCACACCAGCAGGCACCAAACCATGCCATTTCCACGCCGACAGCGAAGTTAAATACATGACCGCAAAGCCAAATCCTTGCAACACCAAACCATAATCACGTTTGCGTGCGCCCAATTTCACGCCACCCACCGCCGCCGCCGCGCCCGTGCCAAACACGGCTAAATACTTCAATTGAATAGGAATATAGCTGCTCACATAATTCAGCAAAAACGCCAAACCCAAAAACAAAACCACCACCCCTGTTTTCAACAAAGGATTGCCTTTCGCAAACCACGCCATAATCGGATTGGGTTCACGCGGCGTGGGCGCAGGTTTCGGGCGCACCACGCGAATGGGGGATTTGGCGGCAATATGATTTTCAGGCTGCCTGAAGTTTTCTGTTTCGTTTTGGGAATGTGAATCTTGGGAAATTGAATTTTCTGCCGCCAACGCATTTTCAGGCTGCCTGAAAATTTGAGTTTCGGCTGGGGAATGTGAATCTTGGGAAATGAAATTTTCTGCCGCCAACGTGTTTTCAGGCTGCCTGAAAGTTTGAGTTTCGGCTGGGGAATGTGAATCTTGGGAAATGAAATTTTCTGCCGCCTGACCGCGTTCCAATTGCGCCAAACGCGTTTGCAAATCCGCCACTTGCTGCTCCAACTGACGGACACGTTGCGCCAAATTTTTTGCGGTGGGTGGGGTGCGAGACGGCTGTTCCTGTTTCGGGTCAAACTCATCTGCAAACAGCCAATACAACCCCGCCAACAACACAAAAATGGACACGAAAACCGAAGCACTTTGACTGAACAAGCCAATCAGTAAGGCAGGCAAACACACGCATATTAGAAATTTCATGATAGCCATTCCCAAAAATAGAATATTGCTATCGTATCAAATAAGTTGGGGGAATGTCAGACTGTTTGATAATTTTTACGCAATTTTGGACAAATCAACGTGTGTTAATGTGGTTTTTCATTAGGCAATAAAAAATGTTCAGTAGTAGGGTGCGCCATGCGCACCAAACACACCACAATATTTCAATGATTCCAGCCATTTGGTGCGCACGGCGCACCCTACTGTGATTTTTGTCGTACGGTAATTAGGCAGTAAAATGTTCAGGCTGCCTATTTTGTAAACAGGCAGCCTGAAAGATTTATTTTTTCACACTATCCAACCATGCTGTGATGATTTTGCCCACTTCTTCGGGCGTGCCTGCGCTGTCAATTACCACGCCGCGTTCATCGGCTTGGAGCGGCTCTAAAATCGCCAATTGCGAATCCACCATGCTGGCTTTCATATAATGCCCCTGCCGCGCTGCCATGCGTTCGCGGTTCACTTCAACGGGCGGGGCAAGGTGGATAAAATAAACTTCGCCGTCTGCGCCGCGCAAAATATCGCGGTAGGCTTTTTTCAGCGCGGAACAGGTTACCACGCTGTATGGTTTGCCTGCGCGTGTTTGTTCGCTCATCCAGTCGCGCAAATTGGCGAGCCATGGGG
This sequence comes from Alysiella crassa DSM 2578, assembly GCF_000745955.1. Classification (GTDB taxonomy): domain Bacteria; phylum Pseudomonadota; class Gammaproteobacteria; order Burkholderiales; family Neisseriaceae; genus Simonsiella; species Simonsiella crassa. The sequence continues at coordinate 5,908 of NZ_JQKH01000035.1, forward strand.
CGCGGTCTTCGTCTGTGAGTGGAATGCCTGCGCCCATTTTGTCGCGGTTGGCTTGGGTGTGGAAATCGTCGCCTTCGGCGTAGGGGCAATTTAAATGGTTTTGTACGGTTTGGGCGGCGGTGGTTTTGCCGCAACCGCAAATGCCCATAATGACAAAGTGTTGGCTCATTTTGATTTATCCTGTTTTGTTTGAATTTATTTGTGGGGTTTGATTTTGGGGAACTGGTTTTCAGGCTGCCTTTCACTACCCTACAAAAATAAAATATTGCCTGAAATCGTTGAGATATTGCAATCTAACCCCCTCTCCTTTGGGAGAGGGAAAAATCGTGGCACATTGAAAGTTTTACCCTCTCCCTAACCCTCTCCCACAGGAGAGGGAACAGATGAGTGGTAGACAAAAATTTGTAGGGTAAATGAAAGGCTGCCTGAAAATATGGGAAAAAATGGCTAATCGTCGGGCTGGGCAGCGTGGTACGCGGCGCAACGCGTGTTCAACGCAATAATATATCGCCCATTTTTCTGTTTTCAGGCAGCCTGAACATCACATCACCCCAAAATCATCACCGCAATCGCTGATAACACAAAACCAATCACCGCAATCAGCGTTTGATTAACTGTCCATGTTTTCAAAGTGGTGGCTTCGTCCATATTCAGCAATCTGCCCACCAACCAGAAACCCGAATCGTTCACATGACTCGCCGCCACCGAACCTGCCGCCGTTGCCAACACCACACCAGCCAATTGCCAGTCGTTGTAGCCCACCGCCGCCACTGCAGGTGCCATCAACGCCGAAGCCGTCATCAAAGCCACCGTTGCCGAACCCTGTGCAATCCGCAACACCAACGCCACCAAAAAACAACCCAATAACACAGGCACACCCAAATCGCCCATCGTGTCCGCCAACGCTTTACCAATGCCCGAAGCGCGTAACACGCCGCCAAACATACCGCCCGCGCCCGTAATCAAAATCACCGAACAAACTGGCGCAAGTGTACCGTCCAAAGTTTTTTCCAATGCGCTACCCGTCATGCCACGTTTACGTCCCAAGAAATACATCGCCGCCAACACGGAAATCAACAGCGCAATCGGCGTTGTGCCTATCATGCGCAAAAATTGCACCCATTCTGCTTTACCGTCCACCCATTTGGCAGAACTTGCCATGTGTAAACCCGTGTTCATAAAAATCAACAACATGGGAATCAACATCAAGACAATGACCAAAGCCGCACTTGCAGGCTGCTGGGGTTGGTCATCATCTTGTTTGCCAGCCAATAAATCCGCCACAGGCACAGGCACGGGGAACAATTTATTCGCCGTCAAACCCCACCAATAGCCGCTCACCAGCCACGTCAAAACCGCAATCGGTAAACCCAAGAGCAAAACATAACCCACGCCCGCGCCATATAATTCCGAAGCCGCAATCGCCCCTGGGTGCGGCGGCAAGAAAACGTGCATCACCGAAAACGCGCCAATAGACGGCAGCGCATACGCCAACACATTAGAATTCATGCGCCGTGCGGTGGCAAATACAATCGGCAACATCACAATCAAACCCGCGTCAAAAAACATCGGGAAACCAAAAATCAACGAAGCCACGCCCAAAGCCAATGGTGCGCGTTTTTCGCCAAAAGTGCGTATCATCGCGTCCGCCAACGATTGTGCGCCACCCGATGTTTCTACCAAACGCCCCAACATCGCGCCCAAGCCCACCAACAAAGCCACGCTGCCCAAAGTGCCGCCAAAGTTTTTCACCAAAACATCGTTTACCAATGCGCCATAGGGTAAACCTGTAGCAATCGCGGTAAACAAGCTCACCACCATCAGTGTGAGTAATGCGTGTACGCGAAATTTGATAATCAGCAATAAAATCAAGCCAATCGCCACCGCCGCAATGCTCAATAATGCGCCTGCGCCCAAAGTTTGTGTCCAGCCGTCCATCTTAAACTTGCTCCCAATCTTGTATAACACATAAATGAATAAGTGAATCGTAGCACAATTTGCCTATCCCGCATTTGATTTGACACAAAATTCCACAAATCATTTAAATAGTGATGTTTTTATTCATGAATAATAATGAAGCACACATTACAAACCAAAATATTGAAATAATTTAAAATTTTATAATCAATATGCACGCTTACTTTTTCAGGCTGCCTGAAAATACACGACAAAACTCATGTAGGGTGCGTATTACGCACCAAATTATCAAGCTATTTGAATGATTTGGTGCGTGATACGCACCCTACATCTTGGGTGTTTATCAAAATGGTCGTGTACTGAAAGGCAGCCTGCACATTTATTTCAATGTCCGCTCCAACCAAGCCAAGGCATTTTCCCAAGCTTGCTGGGCGGCGGCTTGGTCGTATGCCAAATCTGCGCCGTTGCGTTTGCCGTTTTCGGTGGCTTGCGGATTGGTGAAACCATGTCGCGCGTTGGGCAAAATATCCACATGGTATTTCACTTGCGCCGCGTCCATTTCGGCACGAAACGCCGCCACATCGTCCAGCGTACACATGCTGTCTAATTCGCCGTGTTCCACCAAAATTTCGGCTTGCACCACGCCTTGTTTCACAGGCTGCTCGCTCGTTACAAAACCGTGAAAGCTCACCACCGAACGTAAATCCAAACCCTCACGCGCCATGCCCAACACCACGCGTCCACCAAAACAGAAACCCATTGCCGCCATTTTATCGGGGTTCACTTCGGCAACGGCGCGTAAATTATTGAATGCCAACTCGGTGCGTTCATTTAATAAATCAGGGTTTTGCAATAATTCGCTCATGCGCTCATTGGCAATATTCGCATCGCTGGTAACACGCCCTTCGCCATACATATCCACCGCCAACACCACATAACCCGCTTTCGCCAACGCTTCGGCGCGCGCCAAAATATGTTCGCCCAAGCCCCACCATTCGGGAAACACCAGCACGGCAGGATACGCGCCCACGCTTTCTTCATTTACGCCATCGGGAAAATACAAACGGCTATGCAAAGACACGCCCGCTTCAGTAATATAATTTAACATCATGTTTTTCATATTCATTCTCCATATCGTTCAATGACATTCAAAATTTAGAGTATAAACCAAAAAAGTTCAGGCAGCCTGAAAATTGTATTTTATACCCATTGTTGTGATATGGTTAATTTTTGTCAAACAATTTTGTATTGTATTTTTGCAAAAAATACCCCGATATTTCAATTGGCTGCTTTCAGGCTGCCTGAAATATCGGGGGATTTGGTGGAATTTGTGAATGTCGGCTGAAAATAAAAAAAGCTGGGCAAAATCCCAACTGTGAATCGCGTGGGTGCAAGCACCCACCCTACGCTTGCTTGTTCTAAAATTAATAAAAATATTCTTTATACATCTCTAAGTATTCAGGATAAAGTTCTTTACTTTGAGTAACTTGAAGAGCAAGATATTCCACATCAGAAAAATGCTTAAACTTAATATCTTTAATACTACAATATCGTAGTCCATTTTTGGAAATTGCTTTTTCACCACGAGCTACCGCATAAGTTACTTTATCAATTTCAATTTTTGCTCCTTTTGTTTTAAATGTACCCCATAAAGTAGTCGCAAGATTCTTACCATTATAACGTCGATACCCCAAATTATCGGTGAAAAAATATTTGCTATCATCGTTTGATGAAAACCAGCATCTGAATACTTCTTGGCGGTTAGGTAAGGAAATATGCAAATATAATTGAGCAACATTGTATTTTGTACAGCCACTCAAACGAACAGTACCACACCGTTCTTCCTTTCTAATTTCTAATGCAATAGGTAAATTATCATACGCTTGCCATTCAGTATAATTGCCATAATTGTAATCTGGTTGCTTTGATTGATGGAAAAACACGGGTAATACCATAATTCCACATACACCTAAAAAAATGAAATTACGATATTTGTTAAGCCATGTATTGTCGGATTTAGCAAGCGTAGTGTTGGTGCTTGCACCCACGCGTTCTGTGTTTTCTATTTTATTATTTTCCACTCACATTCCCTTTCAGGCTGCCTGAAAATTTTCTGCTCATTTTTATGAGCGTGGTTAATTTTTGTCAAGCGATTTTGTATTGTATTTTTGCAAAAAAATATCCCGATATTTCAATTGGCTGCTTTCAGGCTGCCTGAAATATCAGATTTTGCGCCATCAGTTTCACCATCCAATTCCATAAAAAAATAAAACAGCCCAAAAAACAATCATCTTGTTTTTCAGGCTGCCTGAAAATGGATAAACACATTTTATTTCAATTAATTATCTGCTTCATCCAACAAAGCATCCACAAAAGCACGCGCGTCAAATGGGCGCAAATCGTCAATCCCTTCGCCCACACCAATATAGCGCACAGGAATCGGACGGTTGCTCGCTAATGCCGCCAACACGCCACCTTTCGCCGTGCCGTCCAGCTTGGTAACAATCAAACCCGTTACGCCCAGCGCATCATCAAATGCAACCACTTGATTAATCGCGTTTTGTCCAATATTCGCGTCCAAAACAACCATAATTTCATGTGGCGCGTCTGGCATGGCTTTTTGCAATACGCGTTTCACTTTCTTGATTTCTTCCATCAAGTGCAATTGAGTGGGCAAACGTCCCGCCGTGTCCGCCAACACCACATCAATGCCTTTGGCTTTGGCAGATTCCACCGCGTCAAAACACACCGCCGCGCTGTCGCCCGAAGCCTGCGAAATCACGGTAACGCCATTACGCGCCCCCCATTCCTGCAACTGCTCACGCGCCGCCGCACGGAAAGTATCGCCCGCCGCCAGCATAACCGATTTGCCTTGCGCTTGGAAATATTTGGCGAGTTTGCCGATGGACGTGGTTTTGCCCGCACCATTAATCCCCGCCATCATAATCACAAATGGCTGACCCTTTTCAGGCAGCACCAAAGGTTTTTCTAATGGTCTGAGCAAATCATACACCGCTTCTTTCAGCGCGGCGCGTAATTCTGCGCCATCTTTCAAGCCTTTGAGCGAAACGCGATTACGCACTTCTTTCATCAATTGCTCGGTAGCTTCAATGCCCATATCGCTGATTAATAAAGTGGTTTCCAGCTCTTCGTACAAATCTTCGTCAATTTTGCCGCCGCCAAACACACCAGCCAGCGATTTCGCCATCTGATTGCGCGATTTGCTCAAACCCGCTTTTAAGCGGCTCGCCCAACCGCGTTTGTCCGCTTCCAATTCGTCTGGCGACAAAGCGGTCGCGGTTGCCGCCGTTGCTGCGCCAACCATCGCACCCGCCACCACATTATTGCTTAATTCAGGCGTAGGTTTTTCAGGCTGCCTGTCTTGATGTGATTCAGCCACTTCAACCGTTTCGGGTTCGGGTTCAGATTGAGATTCCGCCAAATCAATGGTTTCTGTGTCCGCCGATTCTGTGTTCAAATGCAAAATGTCTTTCGCGCCGTCCACCACTTCATGCGCCAAAATTTCCGCGCGCAGTTCCAGCTCTTCCACTTTGTCCGCCAAAACATCGGTGAAATCGTCCACCCATTCTTCCGCGTGTTTCAAGGCATCGCTCACTTCATGCACCAGAATTTCGCCGCGCATTTCCAATTCTTCCGCCTTGTCTTTCAAGGCGTGCGCCATGCCGTCCACCCACTCTTCCGCGTCGTGTTCCCACTCTTTCACGGTATCGGAAATGCTTTCTAGCACCGATGTTTTTTCAGGCTGCCCATTTTCTTCGCCCAAGGCAATGGCTTCATCAACATTGACCGCCGCCACATGTTCATTTGATAAATCAATCTCTTCATCAGACAATAAAACGAAATCTTCGTGCAAATCCACCGCCACATCGTCCAACACAGGCACATCATTTTCGCTTGCCGAAGCGCGTTCTGCTTCCATCAATTCCATCAATTTGGTTTTGGGCGGCACAAAATCTTCCATCGCGGTGATTTCGGCAGACACGCGCTCCAATTCGTCCATGCCCGATAGCGACACTTCTTCCAAAGTCTCGGCAGGCAATTCGGCAACGATATTGGTAAAATCAATTTCATCTTCAAATGTTTCAATCTCTTCAATCACATCATTTTCAGATTCAGGCTGCCGTGTGTTTTCCGCCAATGCCAAACCAGAATCTTCAGACGGCGCGACAGGCGTTTCCAACACAGAATCCGCCGCGTCATCAGCCAATTCCATTTCCGAAATTTGCGCCAACAATTCCGTTTCATCAATAGAATCAGCCACATCGTCCGCCAAATCCATCTCGGCAATCTGTTCCAGCAATTCATGTTCATTGACTTCTTCATTTACCGAATCCATCAAATCCACAGAATCGTTTTCAGGCTGCCTGTGATTTGCAGTTTCCGATTGTGGTGTGGATTCAACCGTTTCGTTGGCAAAATCCAATTCCAATTCCGTGTCCATCGGCGCACGCGCAGACGGCGTGTCCGTGCCAAACCAAGACGTTTCGTCAAACAATTCCAATTCCGTCTCGTCCAAAGGTTCAGCCGTCAAATCCACTTTGGCGGGTTTGGATTTTTCCGCCCAAATATCGTCCAAGCTGATGTTACTGTCCACTTCGCGCACTTCAGGCTCGGTGTGGGTGGTCAAATTCAGTACTTCTTCAATGGATTTGCCCACGCTGGCAGCCACAACAGGGCGTTTCACAACGGGCGCATCTTCTTCCACCGTCATCACATCATCTAACACGATGTCATCGGTGCTGATGGTTTCGGTGATTTCGGCGGTATGGTTTGCCAAACTGGTTTCATCAAATTCGGGTAATTTGTTCAGATTGTCGCCCAAATTTGCGTTTTTATCGTCAAATTCTTCTAAATCATCATACAAATGGCTCAAATCCGCGTCTTTCAATTCTGCCGCTTCTTTGTCAATATCAATGGCGAATTTGCTTGCCATCTCATTTTTCATTTTGTCCAACCAAGCCATTGGGTCATCATCTACCGTACCCAAATTCAAACCTGATGATTTTTCAACGGTTTTTTCGGCTGTGGCAAGCGTTTCCGCAGCCGCAGGTTGGGGCGACGTGAGCACATCATCGTCTAAAGAAATCTCATTTTCCACAGGCGCAACAACAGGCGCGGTTTGCGTGTCTTCAAACAGCGTATCGTCTTCAAATTCAATATTTTCAAATGCGCTTGCCGCCAATGCAGACAATTCAGGTTCATCATCAAATGTATCATCTACAATGACATTATCCATCTCCATCAAACGATTAGATGAATGAGCGGGTGCCGCTTGAACCATTTCTTCTGCTTCGTCCAAAGCATATTTTTCGGTTTCAGGCAGCAATTCGGGCAAATCGTCTTGTTCGTCTAATTGTGCCGCGTCTGCTAAAAAGCCGTGATTATTGTTCACGCTCGGCGTGTAGTCATCGCTCAAACCAAACAAGGCTTCCAAATCCGAGCCATCAATGGTTTCCAATTCATCTTCGTCAATGTGAACGGGGGCGATTTCGGCGGTTTCGCTGGCAACATCGTAATCATCGGGTTTGAAGCGTTGGCTGTTCACACCATAATCGCCGCTATCCGCCGCTTCAAACAATTCCGCCGCAAACGCCGCAAACGAATCCAATTCCGCTTCCGCAGGTTCAAATAATTCATCATCATCGGCGATGGTGGTTTGCACTTCGGGTTCGGCTTCGCTGCTGATGGCTTCGGCTTCTTCGGCGGCTGCCATTTCGGCGGCGAATGCTTCGTCTTCCGAATAAATTTCTTCTTCGGTTTGGGTTTCTGCTTCTAATTGCTGGCGCAACGCCAATAATTCCGCTTCAATATCGTCCATTTCGCCAAGCAAGACATCGGCATCAATTTCTTCCATATCGTCTAATGGGTTGGAATCTAGGCTATAAGTTTGCAAAATATCATTGCTGGAACGGCTATCCGCAGATGGTGCAATGAAATCATCGGCATCATCAAATGCGTTATTGGTTGATGGTTCTGACGCATCTACTTCAAAATCCAGTTCTAAAATATCTTCGGTAGGCAATGTCTTTGCGTCCGTTTTTTGGATGGTGTCAGTCATTTTTGTTCCAATTTCAAAGATTTTAATGTGTGGAATAACTTGTATGATTTTGCCCACACTTTTCAGGCTGCCTGAAAAATGGGCGCGAAAAAATGAGCATATTGTATCATGCTTTACATTTCATGCGCGTAGCAAGATGGCGTGATTGGGCATTTATTAATTTTGTCAATGGAATTTCGGTCATTCAGCGCAAAATATTTGTGTGAAATGGCACAATTTGGCTTTCATCAATATGAATACAAATAATTGATTGTTCAATAAATTGATTGGCAAAAAAAGTGAGTTCGCCCCATTTGGGGTGCATAATCAACACGCGCCAATTCGCAGGCTGCCTGAAACACGCCAGCACCGCACAATTCTCTCCATCTTGTTTTGTCCATTCAAGGGCTTGCGGCGGAATATAATGTGATTCGCTCACATTCAAACAGCCCAATAATCGCGCCGCCTGCGCCGACACGGGGCGGCGGAACAATTCGGCGGGCGTGCCATATTGGATAATTCGCCCATCGGCAAGCAAGGCAATGTGCTGCGCCGTGAGTGCGGCTTCGGCGGGGTCATGGCTGACGAGTAGCGCAGGAATATGGTATTCCCGAATCAGCGCGATGATTTCCTGCTGAAGCTGTTGGCGCAAAGCGGTGTCCAAGCTGGAAAATGGCTCGTCCAACAACAATAATTTTGGTTGCACAATCAAAGCCCTTGCCAATGCCACGCGCTGTTGCTCGCCGCCCGATAATTGGGCGATGGTGCGGTTGGCAGCGTGGCTTAAATTCAGTTTTGCCAACCAGTTTTGCGCCTGTTCACGCGCCGCCGCTTTCCCCACGCCGCGCAAACGCACACCAAACGCCACGTTTTGCCAAACATTTAAATGCGGAAATAAGGCAAAATCTTGAAACATCATGGCAATTTCCCGTTTTTCAGGCTGCCTGAACGTGATGTTTTCGCCATTGAGCCAAACTTCGCCCGAATCCGCCTTTTGCAAACCTGCGGCAATGTGCAGCAAAGTGGATTTGCCGCTACCGCTCGCCCCCAAAATTGCCAATATTTCGCCCGCTTCAACTTGCAAATCAATGTGTTCGGCAACCATCGTTTGCCCAAATCGTTTGGTTATGCTTTTGAATGCAAACATTATTTCCCTTTCACATCAATTATCCACACTTCCGATTGTGAACCCAAGCGAAACGGCACGCCCCAAAAACCAAATCCAGACGTAACCACAAAATGCCCCTGATTAATCTGTTCATAACCATACGCCACGCGATTAATCGCATAAACAAATAAATTTAAAGGGAAAATTTGCCCTTTGTGTACATGCCCCGACACCTGCACATCAATGGGCAATTGGGCGTGTGTGGCAATGTCATCGGGGCGATGGTCTATCAGAAAAATCGGTTCAGCCGTGTTTACTTGTTTCAATAAATCAATGGTTTGGGCGCGTTGCATATCCAATTGGTCGGGGCGACCAATCAGCCAAAAGCGATTATCCACTTTCAACACATCATCGTGTAACACTTTAATCCCAGCTTCTTCAATGGCTTGTGTAATTTTTGCCGCCGTGCCTTGCGGGTCGTAACGCCCCATATCGTGATTGCCCAAAGTAGCGTACACCCCTAATGGCGCACGCAATTTCGCCAAATGTGGCTGCATATTTTCTGCTTCATACACCAGCGTGTTATCGTCCATAATATCGCCCGCCAACAAAATTATATCCACTTGTTCTTGTTGCATAATATGGGCTAATTTATCCAATTGCCGCGCCCCAACCAATGCGCCCAAATGCGTGTCCGCCGCCATGCCTATGCGAACGGGTTTTGCCAACGGTTTGTCAATTTGCACCGAAACGCGTTTCACCACAGGCACATAGGCGTTATACACCGCCAAAGCAAATAAGCCACCAAACACCACAGGCGCAAGCACACGCAAATGGGTATTCAATAAAGCGGCATTGTGTTGATATTTCGGCGTTTTACGCAAAATTTTTGCCAATATGACCACCGCCGCCGTCGCCAAAAACGCAAACCACAGCAAAACCATCATGCTCGCGGAAAAACGAAACAGCCGCAACGACCGAATCATGCTCAATAAAAACAAGCCATCTACCGCCAAAAACACACCAGCGTACAACCATTTACGCGCCCTTACATTGTGGATATTGAATTGCCACATCAGCACACGCGCAAAGTTATACGTTAAAAATTGCATTAAAATCAGTATAATAATAAAAACTAGGGGAAATTTCATTGCAGGCTACCTGTAAAATTAAACCGTGTATTTTATCAATTTATTCAATGTTATAATGATTGATTGGCGGATTTTATTTCGCAGATTAGACGAATGTGTTTTTCAGACTGCCTTTCCGTACCCTACAAAAAATGAAATACTACCCTAAAATCGTTAAGATACAGCCATCTACCCCCTCTCCTTTGGGAGAGGGCTGGGGAGAGGGAAAAATCGTGGTGCATTGAAAGTTTTACCCTCTCCCTGAACCCTCTCCCACAGGAGAGGGAACAAAGAAGTAGTAAGCAAAAATTTGTAGGATACTAAAAGGCAGCCTGAAAATAATAAATTATTTTTAAAACAAGGAAATATAATGATGCAAACCCCAAAAATCATTCAACACATCAGAGCATGGCTCAAAGATTACGCCACGCAAGCGCACGCCAAAGGTTTTGTGGTCGGCGTGTCGGGCGGCATAGATTCTGCTGTGGTTTCAAAACTTTGCGCGATGACGGGCTTGGACGTGTTGTGCCTGAATATGCCCATACGCCAAAAAGCCGACCAATTTGACCGCGCCGCCGCCCACATCACCGATTTGCAAAAGGAATTTGCCCACGTTCGCAGCTTAACCATTGATTTAACGCCCACTTTTGAACAATTTGAGCAAACCGTTTCAGGCAGCCTGAAAACGGAAAACTGGGATTTGGCAATGGCAAATACGCGTTCGCGTTTACGCATGACGACTTTGTATTTTTATGGGCAAATCAATGGTTTACTCGTGGCAGGCACGGGCAATAAGGTGGAAGATTTTGGTGTGGGCTTTTTCACCAAATATGGCGATGGCGGCGTGGATATTAGCCCGATTGCCGATTTATTAAAAACCCAAGTATATGAATTATCAAAAGAATTAGGCATTCGCCACGATATTCAGGTTGCCGCGCCCACCGATGGTTTGTGGGACGGCGAGCGCACGGACGAGCAGCAAATGGGCGCGACCTATCCCGAATTGGAGCGAGCGATGGCGCAACACGAAAATGGGGTAACACGCGAAAGTTTATCGGGGCGCGAATTGGAAGTATTTGATATTTATGCGCGGCTCAATCGTGCCACGCAACATAAAGTGCAGCCGATTCCTGTGTGCAAAATTCCTGCGGCATATTGGGCGTGAGATTTTCAGGCAGCCTGAAGCTGCTTTTGGTGTACAATCACGTGATTTAATTGAATGGGTTTTTCTATGAAATATTTGCCTTTATATTTGATGGCTATGGCTGTCATTATCCTAGACCAAATCACTAAATGGACTGTGTTAGCCAAATTCCACGATTTTGAACGCTTGAATATTATCCCCAATTTCTTTGATTTAACATTGGTTTATAACTATGGCGCAGCGTTTAGTTTTTTGGCAAACCATAGTGGTTGGCAAAAATATTTTTTTATTGTGCTGGCGTTTGTGATTAGCGGCTGGCTGGCGAACAGTGTGCGTAAGGGTGAATTTGGCAAGCTGGGCAATTTTGCGGCGGCAATGATTATTGGCGGCGCGTTTGGTAATGTGATAGACCGTTTTATTCACGGAAAAGTGGTTGATTTTATTTTGGTTTATTATCAAGATTGGTACTATCCTGCGTTTAATGTTGCCGACAGTTTTATTTGCGTGGGCGTGGCTTTGCTCATCATTGACGGCATCAAGCAAGCGAAAAAAGCGAAACAGGCAGCCTGAAAATTCAAATTAGCGACCCAAATCATGGCACAACAACCCTTTAAAGATTGGAAAACTTTTGCCGAACAAATTGATTTATTAGAACAACGCGGCATGGTTTTCCACGATAAAGCGCAAGCCGAAAAAGAATTGGCGAGGATTGGCTATTATCGTTTGAGTGCGTATTGGTATCCGTTTAGGCAGCATTTGGCGACAGGTGGACGCGATGATGTGTTTGTTGCCAATACGCAATTTGATGATGTGATTGCGCTGTATGATTTTGATAATGCGATTAAAATTCTGGCATTGGAAGCCATACAGCATATTGAAATTGCCATGCGTACCCAAATTGCCTACACATTGGGCAAACACAATCCCATTGCCCACACCCAAGCGCATTATTTCAATCCCAAATTCAACCATGCCGAATGGTTGGCAAAATACGAAAATTTGCGCGACCACGCCAAAGACGATTTTGTGAAACACAATTTGGCAAAATATGGCGAATTACCCGTGTGGGTGGCGTGTGAGATTTGGGATTTTGGTGCAATGTCCAAATTGTACAAAATGATGACGGAGCGCGACCAAAGGCAGATTGAAAAACACTTTCACTTATCCAACAAAGAATTAGGTAGTCATTTACATGCGCTGAATATTGTGCGAAACACAGCAGCACATCACGGACGTTTATGGAATAAAAGCGCGATTGGTATTCCCAAAATCAAGAAATTACACGGACTTCATTGGCAATATCTGAATCATGAAAAGCCATTTGTGGCATTTTGTTTGATGAAAAGAATGCTGAACGTGATTGACCCTGCACGGGCGCGTGATTGGGGAATGCGTTTTCAGGTTGCCTTAAAAACATTTCCACATCAAAACTGTGCGCCAAATGAAGTGAATTTGCAACAATTTGGTATTGGCATTTTCCCGAAAACAGGCGAGTTGATGAATTTAAACCATTGGCAACTTTGGAAATAGGTGAAAACAGAAAACCCCCAAGTCCGTACTGCAACAGCATTTCGCTGCTCGGAAACATTGGGGGTGTTGTTGAAGTGAATTATAAAGTCGTGCGCGACCAAATTCAAGTTAAACTTGTAAAAATCAATTTTCAGGCTGCCTGAAAAAGGATTAAACCATGAAATATTTGTTTGCTTTATTGTTACTTTCAGGCAGCCTGAATGCGCTTGCCAGCCCGTTTGTGCAAGAAGATTTTGTGCCAGTTGCCGAAAGCGGTTATGGCTGCTATGTATTTGATGATACAGGAAAACAGATTATGGTTTCCGATGTTCATATCTTGCATTTTGACCAGCAAACATTTAAACCGATTCGCCAATCTATTTTGCCCAATCACGGGCGTTTTGCGAAACAAGCGCGTTATCAAGCGGGCAAAAATCAGGTGATTTTCCGTGCCATTATCGCGCAAAAATTGAATGCACAAGACCGTAAAAACGGCATTCTGGACAAAGCAAACGGACGATTTGAATATCGCCAAAATGGGCGCATGGTTTATCGTGGCAATTTTAAAATAGAATGCGCTGCTTGATTTTCAGGCAGCCTGAAACCCCAAAACCACACACAAAATCACAAATAGAAAGAAAAACCAAAATGACCCAAAAAACCATTACCCTAGCCAACCCACGCGGCTTTTGCGCAGGCGTGGACAGAGCCATCAGCATTGTAGAACGCGCCTTGGAAGAATACGGCGCACCGATTTACGTTCGCCACGAAGTCGTGCACAACAAATTTGTGGTGGACAATTTGCGCGACAAAGGCGCGATTTTCATTGAAAATTTGGCAGACGTGCCACAAGGCGCAACCCTGATTTACTCCGCACACGGCGTGAGTAAAGCCGTGCAAGCCGAAGCTGCCGAACGTGGTTTTCGCGTGTTTGATGCGACCTGCCCGCTCGTAACCAAAGTGCATAAAGAAGTGGCGCGTTTGGACGAACAAGGCTACGAAATCATCATGATTGGACACGCAGGACACGTTGAAGTGGAAGGCACCATGGGGCAACTGCCGTCTGGCAAAATGAAATTGGTGGAAGTGGTGGAAGATGTGGCGGATTTGGTCGTGCAAAATCCCGACAAATTGGCGTATGTCAGCCAAACCACGCTTTCGGTTGATGAAACCAAAGACATCATCGCCGCCCTGAATGCGCGTTTCCCCAACATCAAAAATCCACACAAAGAAGACATTTGCTACGCCACCACCAATCGCCAAAAAGCCGTGAAAGATTTGGCAAATGAATGCGATATTGTGATTGTGGTTGGCTCGCCAGCCTCGTCCAACAGCAACCGTTTGCGCGAAGTGGCAGCAGGCTTGGGCGTGGACGCTTACATGGTGGACAACGCATCTTATCTGGAAAAACAATGGTTTGACGGCAAAAGCAAAGTGGGCGTAACGGCTGGAGCCTCCGCGCCCGAAGTGCTGGTAGATGGTGTGATTGCGCAAATTCGCGCGTGGGGCATTGACGATGTGCAACAAGGCGATGGCGAACCTGAAACCATCGTGTTTGTGTTGCCCAAAGAATTGCGGAAATAAGTTTGCAGGCTGCCTGAAAACTTGATTTTTAAGCACATAACCCCATATTCCCCACAATCCAGTTCACTCATTCAACACAAAACAAACCATTATGAATAACAAAGATTTATACGAAACACTGGGCGTATCGTCATCGGCTAGCGATGAAGACATCAAAAAAGCCTATCGCAAATTGGCGATGAAATATCACCCCGACCGCAACCCCGACAACAAAGAAGCGGAAGAAAAATTTAAAGAAATTCAAAAAGCTTACGATATTCTCTCTGATTCACAAAAACGGGCAACCTATGACCAATTTGGCAGCGCGGCATTTGAAAATGGCGGGGCTGGTACAGGGGGCTTTGGTGGTTTTGGCGGCGGATTTGGTGGGGCGCAAGGTTTTGATTTTGGCGATATTTTCAGCCAAATGTTTGGCGGTGCAGCAGGTGGTGGCGCACGTCAGCCCAATTATCAAGGACAAGATTTGCAATACCAAGTGGAAATTTCTTTGGAAGAAGCCGCTTCGGGCATTCGCAAACAAATCACCATTCCCACTTATGAAGAATGCGATGTGTGTCATGGCTCGGGCGCAAAACCTGGTAGCCAAGCGACCACTTGTTCCACCTGTCGAGGTTCTGGCACGGTGCATGTTCGCCAAGCCATTTTCCAAATTCAGCAGACTTGCCCCAAATGTCATGGTTCGGGCAAGGAAATCAAAGACCCATGCAATAAATGTCATGGCGAAGGTCGTGTAAAAACGTCTAAAACCGTAGAAGTGAACATTCCTGCGGGCATTGACGATGGGCAACGCATTCGTTTAACAGGCGAAGGCGAACCAGGCATGCGCGGCGCACCATCTGGCGATTTGTATATTCATGTGTCGGTGCGCGAACACAAAGTGTTCCACCGCGACCCAAATGCACCCACCGATTTGCATTGTGAATTGCCAATTAGTTTCGCCATTGCTGCATTGGGCGGCGAAGTGGAAGTGCCAACTTTGGACGGCAAAGTGAAATTAAACGTCCCCGAAGGCACGCAAAACGGCAAACGTCTGCGTGTAAAAGGCAAAGGCATGAAGTCGGTACGCAGCAGTTTGGTTGGCGATTTGTATTGCCATGTGGTGGTGGAAACGCCCGTGAATTTGACGGAACGCCAAAAAGAATTGTTGCGCGAATTTGAAAATATTTCCACACCCGACAACGTGCAAACGCCCAAACGCAAAGGGTTTATGGATAAATTAAAAGAAATGTTTGATTAAATCAATTCAATCATTTTCAGGCAGCCTGAATTGCCCAATTGAGCGGTTTCAGGCTGCCTGAATTTTTTCGGGAGATAAATATGTTACAAAACAAAATCATCGCCATCACATCGGGCGAACCTGCTGGGATAGGGGCGGATATTTGCTTGGATTTGGTGGGCATGGATTTGCCCTGCCACGTGGTGGTGTTGGGCGATATGGATTTGCTGCAAAATCGCGCCAAAATGTTGGGAAAATCGGTCAATATCCGCGAATTTGACGCTTTCAGGCAGCCTGAAAACAATACGCTGGACGTATTACATATTCCTTTGCGCGATGTGTGTGAAGTCGGTAAACTCAATCCGCAAAATTCGCCCTATGTGATTGAATTATTAGATAAAGCCATGAGCGGCATTCAAAGCGGCGATTTTGCGGCAATGGTAACCGCACCCATCCACAAGGGCGTGATAAACGATTATTTTGGCGCAAAAATGTATTTTAGCGGACACACTGAATATTTAGCCGAACAATCCAATACCAAACAAGTCGTAATGATGTTGGCGGGCGGTGGAATGCGTGTTGCGCTGCTGACCACGCATTTGCCTTTGCGCGAAGTGGCAGACGCGATTACGGCGGAATTAATTGAAAATATTGCAGAAATTGTACACACAGATTTGCAAAATAAATTTGGCATTTCATCGCCCAAGATTTTATTGGCAGGACTGAATCCGCACGCGGGCGAAAATGGGCATTTGGGACACGAGGAATTGGAGATTATGCAACCGACCGCCGCGAAATTGCGCCAACGCGGCATTCAGATTAGCGACCCTTTGCCTGCGGACACGCTGTTTCAGCCGTTTTATTTGGACACGGCGGACGCGGTGTTGGCGGCGTATCACGACCAAGGTTTGCCAGTATTGAAACACGCGAGTTTTGGTGGCGGCGTGAACATTACGCTGGGGCTGCCCTTTATTCGCACTTCGGTGGACCACGGCACGGCTTTGGATTTGGCTGGCACAGGCAAAGCGCATTCAGGCAGCCTGAAAACAGCGGTGGAAGTGGCTTGGGAGATGGTGCAAAATTTACCAAAATAACACAATTAAAATTCGTTTTTCCATATTTTTAAACAATACAATGTTTATTAATAAAAAATATCGCAAATTATATTTAAAGTAACATAAATCCAGTATTTATTTTAAAGTAAAATCCATCTAACTTTTAAAGATAATTCACTATACTTTTGAAATATTTGAGTCACTGCTTCAAAAATAACAAAATTTAACCAAAAAATTAACCTACCATAACAATAAGCAAGGTAAAATATTCCTATACTTTTTATTTTTCAATAAAGTACATGACTGTGAAGTTAGATTCACACAACAAAACAGCGAATTATAGATAATATATAGTGCAACAAGGTAAGATTATGCTATCCTTGTTTTTAAATATAATTTATCTCTCTGTTTTAAAACCTAAGCAGTATTTCCTAAACATCTTAAAATTAAGGATTAATGCCATGAAAACTTCCCAATTTGTCTTAACTACTTTATGTACCGCAGTGTTAGCAGCTTGTAGTAGCAGTGGTAATGGACAGAGCCCATTTACTCATCACATGAGCAATGTAAATCAACAAGCATCGTATGAAAGTGCACAACAAACTGCTCTTTCAGCCTATCAAGCCGCACAAACTGCTGTTAATAATGCAGTTGCAAACCACAATAGCAGCAGCATAGAAGCCAATAATAGCGAAAGTAGCCTTAAAGCCGCACAAACCAGCGTAAATCAAGCAGTCACCACTGTTGCCAAACAAACAGCTGTGCAACAAGCCACCCAAGCTAAAAACGCCGCTGACCATGCTTTAAATAAAGCAAATTCTGCACTCTCTCAAGCAACTACTGCTCAAACTCAGGCAAACAATGCCTTGAAATCAGCTCAAGCTGCAGTAACAGCCGCCAAAACTGAAGCAGATAAACAAGCCGCTAATGAATTGGTAGCAAATGCTGAAAAATTGGTAACTCAAGCGCAAATCAACCAGCAGAATGCACAATCTTTACAAGCACGTGCCACCCAAAACCATCAACAAGCACTCGCTCTACAAGCACAAGCAGCACAAAATTATGCTCTCGCCCAAAATGCTGATAACACCGCTAAAACAGCAGAACAAAAAGCCAATGATGCCTTAAATGCAGCAAAAACCGCTGTTAATACATCTTCTAGCAACCTGAAAACGGCAACCGAAGCTAAAACCAGTAGCGACAATGCACAAAAATCTGCTGAAACCGCCAAAACAGCTGCAGCTACAGCAATTCAAGCTGCTACCACAACTGCTGCGAAAAAAGACGCATCTGATAAAGCTACTAGTGCAAAAACCGCAGCCGATAATGCTGTCAAAACCGCCAAAACCGCCAAAGCTGAAGCAGATAAAGCCGTAACTGCTGCTCAAACAGCCAAAGCTGAAGCGGATAAAGCTGTTGCTGCTGCAACCAATACCACTAAAGCAGAAGCTCAACAATTACAAACTCAAGCAGCCGAACAATTGAAACAGGCACAAGCAGCTCAAACAGCAGCGCAAAACCAATTAACTGCCAGCCAAACCGCTGCAGCAACTGCTGCCACTACAGCAGCAACCGCATTAACAGCTTACAACA
>NZ_JQKH01000036.1 GCF_000745955.1 Alysiella crassa DSM 2578
ACCGCGTCATAATCAAAAACAACTTCCTTAAAAAACCGTTGGATACGGCGATAGGAAGAGGCGTTTGTTGCTTTGGCATCAGGGAAAAACATTGCCAATTTGCTCAAATTACAGGTCTGCCGCATGGCAATGGTGCACAATAAATACACAAAAACAATAACGTGGCTCTTGTGCCATTTGAAAGTTTTGGTTACGATATGGGTAAGTTCGCTCAATTCAGTCATATTGGATTAGTCGTGAGAAAATTAATACGATACCACTGAATTGATGCGGACTTCTTTTTTTATTGTACTTTTTTTGTCGTGTACTGAAAGGCAGCCTGAAAAATGAATTCAACAATAAATAAGGAAACCCAATGATTACCCCACAACAAGCCCTTGCCCGATTGATTGACAACAACGAATTGTTTTACGATGAAATGCAAGATTTAATGCGCCAAATCATGCGTGGCGAAGTGCCACCCGAACAAATCGCAGGTTTACTCGTTGGCTTACGCATTAAAGTGGAAACCGTGTCGGAAATCGCCGCCGCCGCCAGCGTAATGCGCGAATTTGCCACTCAAGTTCCTGTGCAACACATTGATAATTTAGTAGATATTGTCGGTACAGGCGGTGATGGCGCGAAGACTTTTAATATTTCTACCACCGCCATGTTTGTCGCTGCCGCCGCAGGGGCGAAAGTGGCGAAACACGGTGGGCGTTCCGTGTCATCGTCTAGCGGCGCGGCGGACGTGTTGGAGCAATTGGGCGTGAATTTGGCGCAATCGCCCGAACAAATCGCTCAATTGATTGAACAATGCGGCATGGGTTTTATGTTTGCCCAAAACCATCATTCCGCCATGCGCCATGTTGCGCCTGTACGCAAATTGCTGGGTTTCCGCACCATTTTCAATATTTTGGGCCCAATGACCAACCCAGCAGGCGCGAAAAACCAATTGATTGGCGTGTTTCATATTGATTTATGTGGGATTTTGTCGCGGGTGTTGCAACAATTGGGTTCGGAACACGCTTTGGTGGTACACGGCAGCGATGGTTTGGACGAAATCACCGTTACAGGCAGCAGCCGCATCGCCGAATTGAAAAATGGCAAAATTGAAGAATACGATATTCACCCCGAACAATTTGATTTGCCCGTGTATCCCAATTTGGACGATTTGAAAGTGGACAATGCCGCGCAATCTTTGGCGATGATGAATGCGGTGCTGGACAATACTGCGCCTGATTCAGCGCGTGATATTGTTTTGCTGAATGCGGCGGCGTGTTTGTATGCGGGCAATGTGGTGGGCAGCCTGCAAGATGGTTTGGCTTTGGCGCGTGAAACGTTGGCAAGCGGCAAAGCCAAAGCAAAACAAGCAGAATTTGTTCGCGCCACACAACAATAATTTTCAATTATTCAATAAAATAAGGCAGCCTGAACATATTTTCAGGCTGCCTTATTTATTTCAAATCAAAAAATCAATGTCTGGCTTTTGCGCCCGATTTAGATTTTTTCGGTGTTTCTAATGGCGTTTCGGCTGGTGTTTCTGCCTGATACGGCTGTGGCTGATACTGCAAACCGTGTGCAAACACCTCATCAATCCATTGCACCGCGTGAATGGTCAAGCCATCTTTCACGTTTTGCGGAATTTCCTCCAAATCTTTGACATTGTCTTTGGGGATTAAAACGTGTTTGATGCCACCGCGCAATGCCGCCAACAGTTTTTCTTTCAAACCGCCAATCGGCAACACTTCGCCACGCAAAGTGATTTCGCCCGTCATCGCCACATCAGCGCGAACAGGAATGCCCGTCAAAGCCGACACCATAGCCAAGGTCATGGCAATGCCCGCGCTTGGACCATCTTTGGGCGTTGCGCCTTCGGGAACGTGAACGTGCATGTCGTTTTTCTCGTAAAAATCGGGTGCAATGCCCAAACTTTCCGCGCGTGAGCGCACCACCGACCAAGCTGCCGTAATGGATTCCTGCATCACATCGCCCAATTTGCCTGTGCGGACAATATTGCCCTTGCCTTTGAGTGCAACTGCTTCAATCGTCAGCAATTCGCCGCCCACTTCCGTCCACGCCAAGCCTGTTACTTGACCCACGCGGTTTTCGCCAGCCGTTACGCCATAATCAAAACGGCGCACACCCAAAAATTCGCCCAAATTTTGCTCATCAACGTGCAAAGTTGGCGATTTTTTGCGTGATTTCGTGGTTTTCAGGCTGTCTGAAAGCTCATTTTGAATCACGGCTTTGCGGCAAATTTTGGCAATTTCACGGTCAAGTGAACGCACACCCGCTTCGCGCGTGTAGTAGCGCACAATATCGCGCACGGCAGATTCATCAATGGTCAATTCGCCTTCTTTTACGCCATTGCGTTGCATTTGTTTGGGCACCAAATATTGCATGGCGATGTTGATTTTCTCATCTTCCGTGTAACCCGACAGGCGGATAATCTCCATGCGGTCAAGCAGCGCAGGTGGAATATTGAAACTGTTGGAAGTCGCAATAAACATCACTTCGCTCAAATCAAAATCCACTTCAACAAAATGGTCGGCAAAGGCGGTATTTTGTTCAGGGTCAAGCACTTCCAACAAGGCGGCGGCTGGGTCGCCACGGAAATCGTTGCCCAATTTGTCAATCTCGTCCAACAAGAAAAGCGGATTTTTCACGCCAGCCTTAACCATATTCTGCATGATTTTACCTGGCATGGAACCGATGTAGGTGCGGCGGTGTCCGCGAATTTCACTTTCGTCTTTCACGCCACCCAAAGCCATGCGAATGTATTTGCGCCCTGTGGCTTTGGCGATGGATTCGCCCAAGGAAGTTTTGCCCACACCCGGGGGACCTACAAGGCACAAAATCGGGCTTTTGAGTTTATCGGTGCGTTTTTGCACGGCTAAATATTCCAAAATGCGCTCTTTGACTTTTTCCAAGCCGTAGTGGTCTTCGTTCAGAACCAAGTCGGCTTTGGTTAAATCTTTGGAAATGCGTGTTTTTTTCTTCCAAGGCAACTCAATCAGCGTTTCAATGTAATTGCGAACCACGGTGGCTTCGGACGACATGGGCGGCATCAATTTGAGTTTACGCAATTCAGACAGGGCTTTTTCTTCGCCTTCTTTGCTCATGCCTGCATTTTTGATTTCTTGCTCCAAACGCAGGATTTCGCCTTTTTCGTCTTCTTCGCCCAATTCTTTTTGAATGACTTTGATTTGTTCATTCAAATAGTAATCGCGTTGATTTTTTTCCATTTGGCGTTTGACTTTGCCGCGAATGCGTTTTTCTAATTGGAAAATTTCCAATTCGCCTTCAATTTGCGTCAATAAAAATTCCATGCGTTTGGACACGTCTGCCAATTCCAATAATTTTTGGCGCGGCTCTAATTTGAGTGGCAAATGCGCGGCGATGGTGTCGGTTAAATTGCTATTGTCTTCAATATCGTGGATATTGCTCACCACTTCGGCAGGAATTTTTTTATTGCTTTTCACCAGTTGGTCAAATTGCGACAATAAAGTACGGCGCAAAGCTTCGTGTTTGTCGCTTGCACTGGCGGTGTCGGCAAGGGTTTGCACTTGGGTGTGGAGAAACTCGCCGTTGTCGTGGATTTCGGCGATTTTGCCACGCGCCACGCCTTCCACCAGCACTTTTAAGGTGCCGTCTGGCAAATCCAGAATTTGCAGAATTTTGGCGATGGTGCCTGTATCGTATAAATTGTTTAACTCGGGTTCTTCTTCGCTGCCCAATTTTTGAGTCAGCAGAAATACAGATTGCTCATGCGCTTCGGCAAATTTGAGTGCGGCGACTGATTTGGGGCGACCCACAAACAGGGGCAGCACCATGTGCGGATAAACCACCATATCGCGCAAGGGAAGTGTGGCGAGGAGTTGGGTTTCTGATTTTTTTCTTGCCATAATAAATGCTCGTTTTTCTTTAGAAAGTGCAGGGTAGATGGGGGAGGTGGGTTAAATTTCAAGGTTTCAGGCAGCCTGAAAATAGGAAAATTTGGATAATGTGATGGCTGGCATGTTTTTCAGGCAGCCTGAATACCCAAATGGACGGTAAATATAATAAAATCATGATTTGCAAATAAGCATACCATAAAAATAGATAATTTAAACTTCAGGCAGCCTGAAACATGAAAAACACACGACAAAAATCGCTTTATTGGGCAAAACAGATTGCCCAAACCCTTGTTTTACTTTTGCTGATTAGCCTAGTGGTGGACTGGTGGCGCAGCCCAACCGCGCCGCTCCATGCCGCCGACACACCGTTTACCACCATGAAAAGTGTCGCCCCCACCACACTCGCCGCCGCCAGCGCGGAACAAACGTTGGTGTTGTATTTTTGGGGCAGTTGGTGTGGTATTTGTAAACATACTTCGCCTGTTATCAATGATTTGCATACAGATGGCGTGCCTGTTTTGGGTGTGGCATTGCGTTCAGGCAGCCTGAACGATGTTCGCAACTATTTGGCGCAAAATCAGTTGGCATTTGACACCATCAATGATGAACGCGGCGAATTGTCTCGCGCATGGAATGTGAAAGTTACCCCCACCATTGTATTGATTAAAAATGGAAAAGTGGTGCACAGCACCACAGGTTTGGCAAGCTATTGGGGCTTGAAAACCCGTATTTGGATAAGTCATTTTTTACATTAAATAATGGCGCAACACATTTTTCAGGCAGCCTGTAAAGATAAACACTCTAAAAATACCCCTAAATTCTGCTTGGAAAACTTCAACAAACTTCAGTATAATTGCGAAAAATCATGTTAATTTGATTTAACTAAATCTAAATCTAACACAAACCGACCAAAACGGCGAGGCAACTCCAAAATGAACTCATTTAAAAACAAACAACAAGGCTCGGCATTAACCAATTTGGTAGGCGGTATCGCCATTTTGGGCGTGAGCGTCTTTTTATTAGCAAAATTGGCAAATAGTGGTTACACCGCAGATGTTGCCGACATTACCGAAAATGCAACCGCCACGCGCATTATGCCTGCAGGCAGCCTGAAATTAGGCGATGGCGCAGAACCAGGGCAACGCACAGGTAAACAAGTGTTTGATAAAATTTGTATTCAATGCCACGCGGCAGACAGCGCCACCTCATTCTCACCCAAAATTACCAAAAACGATCAGTGGGCACCACGCATTGCCAAAGGTTTGGATACATTGGTTAAAAATGCAGTCAATGGGTTCACAGGTCAAGGCAATATGCCTGCCAAAGGCGGTGCAATGGATTTGACTGACGAAGAAGTAGCCCGCGCCGTTGTGTATATGGCAAACGAATCGGGCGGTACATTTGCTGAACCTGCCGCAGGTGGCGCAAGCAGCAATACCGCCGCTTCCGACAGCGCAAGCCCCGAAGCAGCTGCCAAAACTGAAGATAAGAAAACCGAAGAAGTCGCTGCTGCACCCGCCAATGACGCAAAAGCCCAAGAAAATTTTGAAAAATCATGCAAAGCCTGTCATGCAGCAAATTCTGTGATTCCCCATGTACCGCGTTTGACGAATAAAGAAGATTGGGCGCCACGCATTGCACAGGGCAAAGACACTTTGTTTAAACATGCTATTGAAGGTTACACAGGTCCTAATGGCGGCGTAATGCCACCTAAAGGTGGTTCATCTTTGAGCGATGATGAAGTGAAAGCTGTGGTGGTTTACATGGTGAATCAAGCAGGCGGTAAATTCTAATTCAGGCTGCCTGAAAAACAGGGCTGGTATTAACCACCCTGTTTTTTTATTTGACTAGATGATTTTTATTAAATAAATATATTTAAAATCAATAAGTTATGTAATTTCAAGTTTCATGTGAAACGGTTTTAATTTTAAAATTTAATCAATAAAATAAAATGAATTCATTAGCATATTGTCAGGAAAAAGCGCAAGCAAGCGGTTCCAGCTTTTTGGCGGGATTTCGCTTTTTGCCCGAAGAACAGAAAAATGCCATGACGGTATTGTATGCCTATTGTCGGGAATTGGACGATGTGGTTGATGATTGTTCTGATATAAATGTGGCACGGCAAACTTTGATATGGTGGCGGCAAGATTTGGATAAAGTATTCCATCAGCAGCAGCCTGAACACCCTGTGAATCAGGCTTTGTGTGATATTGTCGGCAAATTTGGTTTGCCCAAAGATGAGCTTGAAGATATTATCAATGGCATGGAAATGGATTTGCACCATGTGCGCTATCAGACCTTTGCAGATTTGCAATATTATTGTTATCGGGTGGCTGGTGTGGTGGGGCGGCTGATTGTGCGAATTTTGGGTTTTTCGGAAAATCAAACACTTGCCTATGCTGATAAATTGGGTTTGGCTTTGCAACTGACCAATATTATCCGCGATGTGGGCGAAGACGCGCGTAATGGGCGGATTTATTTGCCGCTTGATGAATTGGCAAAATTTGGTGTGTCGGAAGAGTTGATTTTATCGTATCAATCTAATCAAGCCTTTGAAAAATTGATGGATTTTCAGGTTATGCGTGCGCGTGAAACCTATCGGGCGGCGGTGGCATTGTTGCCCGAAGCCGACCGCAAGCGGCAGAAAGTGGGTTTGGTGATGGGCGGAATTTATTATGCTTTGCTGGAAGAAATTGCGCGAGATGGTTCAAGTAATGTATTGAAATATAAAATAAAAATCCCAAATCCGCGTAAATTGCGGATTGCCTTGAAAATTTGGTTGTTGGGATTTAAGCCATGAAAGTGGCAGTGATTGGGGCGGGCTGGTCGGGTTTGGCGGCGGCGGTGGCGGCGGCGCAGGGTGGGGCGCGGGTGTCTTTGTTTGAAGCGGGGCGCGTGGCGGGCGGACGGGCGCGTGGTGTGGCGACTGATGATTTTTCGTTTTGCGACAATGGGCAGCATTTGTTGATTGCGGCGTATGGCGGCGTGTTTGAGTTGTTGCGGCGGATTGGCGCGGACGCGGCGATGGTGCGTGAGCCGATGGCGTGGTATATGGCGGACGGTGTGCGTTTTCAGGCTGCCTTGTTGCCTAAACCTTTGAATTTATTATTAGGATTATTGTTGGCAAAAGGGGCAAGGCTGCCTGAAAAATGGGCTTTGTTGCGTGATTTGGCGGTGTTGTCGTGTTGGCAAAAATGGGGTTCGGGCGATAAATCGGTGGCGGATTTTTTGGCAGAACAAAAGGTTAGCCAAAAATGGCGCGATGAATTTTGGCAAGCTATGGTGTGGGGTGCGTTGAACACGCCTGTGGAAACGGCGAGTTTGCGCGTGTTGGCGAATGTGTTGGCGGACGGTGGTGGCAGCGATTTTTGTTTGCCCGTCAATGATTTGGATAATTTTTTGGTGCAGCCTGCTTTGCGGAAATTGGCGGAATGTGGCGGCGAATTTGTGCCTGAAACGCGAGTAGGGCGGTTGTCGCATTCTAATAATCAAATTATGGTGAATCATCAAGTATTTGACCGTGTGATTATTGCGGTTGCGCCTTATCATGTGGCGGCTTTGTTGCCCGAAGATTGGGCGGCAGATTTTCAGGCTGCCGCGCAATCGTGGCGGTATCACGCGATTACAACGGTGTATTTGCGTTATGAACATTCGCCACAACTGCCTGTTTTGATGACAGGTTTGGCGCATGGCACGGCGCAATGGTTGATAGACCGCAGCCGTTTGAATGGGGCGAATGAAGTGGCGGCGGTGATTAGCGTGTCGGAACAATATGGCAGCCTGAAAGCGGACGAGTGGGCGGCGCGAGTGCATGCCGATGTGTTACGCGTGTCGCCGAATGTGGGTGAGCCTGTGGCGGTGCAGGTGATTACGGAAAAACGCGCCACCATCGCCAGTACGCCCAACCGTTTGATTTTTAATCAGGATAATTTGAATGCGCGGGGAATTTTTTTGGCGGGCGATTATTTGAATGAGCGTTATCCTGCGACTTTGGAGGCGGCGGTTTTGAGTGGTTTTGCGGCGGCGGAAAAAGTGTTGCAGGCTGCCTTAAATGATAAAAATATATACAAAACAAATAAATAGAAAGTAACTAAAATGTCCCTATCCCAAGTGCAAACCCTAGCCACGCAAACGCTGTTGGCGGTGGAAAGCGGCAAAAATTTGTCCGATGAATTGGCGAATATCATCGCGCAACACCCTGATTTAACCGCACAAGACAAAGGCATGTTGCAAGATATTGCCTATGGTTGCCAGCGTTTTGCAGGCAGCCTGAAATTTATGTTGGGCAAATTATTGAATAAACCGATTGATAATAAGCAGTTGGAATATTATTTTTTGGTGGCGATTTATCAATTAAATCATACGCGTAACGCGCCGCATGCGGTGGTAAACGAAGCGGTGAACAATATTGCCAAAATCGGGCGTGGGCAATATCGCTCGTTTGCCAATGCGATTTTGCGCCGCTTTTTGCGCGAACAAGAAGGTTTGAATAAGGCATGTAAATTTGACGATGTGGCGAAACACAATTTGCCCATTTGGTTGCAAAAAGTATTACAAAATCAATATCCTAAACATTGGCACAATATGGTTACCGCGTTTCAGTCGCACCCGCCGCTCACTTTGCGCGTGAACCGCCGCCACATGAACGCGGAACACTATTTGTCTGTGCTGCAAGAGCATGATATTGCAGCAAAAATTTTGGACGATTATGCCATTCGGCTCGCCGAACCCATGCCCGTGCATCAGTTGCCAAAATTTGCCGAAGGCGTGGTTTCGGTGCAAGATTTTGGGGCGCAGCAAGCAGGGTATTTGCTCAATCCGCAAAACGGCGAGCGTATCTTGGACGCGTGCGCCGCCCCTGGGGGGAAAACGGGGCATATTTTGGAGTTGGCGGATTGCGAAGTTACCGCTTTGGATATTGATAACAAGCGTTTAATGCGTGTGGCGGACAATTTGGCACGGCTGAATGTGCAGGCTGCCTTGCATTGTGCGCCTGCGGAAAACCTTGACGAATGGTGGGACGGCAAGCCTTTTGACGCGATTTTGGCGGACGTGCCGTGTACCGCTTCGGGAACCATCAAGCGCAATCCCGATATTAAATGGTTGCGCCGCCCCACAGACGCGCTGAAAACGGCAAAACAACAAGAAGCCATGTTGGACGAATTGTGGAAAACGCTTAAATCAGGCGGGCGCATGTTGTTGGCAACTTGCTCCATTTTCACGGAAGAAAACAGTATGCAATGCGAAAAATTCTTGCGCCGCCACCCAGACGCAGAATTGAAACAAGAGCAAACCTTAATCCCCAATGAAAAACAAGATGGCTTCTATTACGCATTGATTATCAAAAAATAATCTGTGCGATTGTTGTAAATGCGCCAATTTTTGCAGGCAGCCTGAATAAGATGGTTGGGCGCAAGACAGAGGCGCATTTTTTGTTTAATAGTTTGTTTATAAAAGATAATTTTTTTATGTTATTTGGGTTTTTGGCTTAATCATCGTATTTGGCTATTACATCTAAATACAAAATCTTCTCAAACAAGATGATTTTTTTGGTGTAAAGTTTCATTCATTGTTGAATCGCCTTTATTTGCAGGCAGCCTGAACATGATTATTTTACGAAATTTATTTTTATCATTCATTACCTTACTTTTTTTAAGCAGCTACACGGCGGCGCATGCGGACAGCATTGCGCCTTTGCGCAGTGAAGCAAAGTTACTGAATAATGGGCAGCTTGCCATCAATACGCGCTTTCAAACGGAATTGCCCGAACAGCTCCGCAATGCCTTGAAACAGGGCGTGGCATTGGATTTTATTTTGACTTATCAATTGGATAAACCAACAATGGCTTCGTATCGCCACAAATTGTCCAGTTGGGTGGGCAGCAGCAATGCGGTGAATTATCGCCTGTCTTATCACCCGATTACGGGGCGTTATCGGATTAGCGTGGGTACTTTTTCTACAGAATACAATAATTTAGATACAGCACTCAAGGGCATAGGGGCGATTGCCAATTGGCATGTGTTGAGCGAAGGCGCATTGGAAAATGTGGCTGCCAAAGATGTGGCGGCTTCGGTGCGCTTGAGTTTGAATACGTCTAAATTGCCAAAACCTTTTCAAATCAATGCTTTGACTTCTCGGAATTGGGATTTGGATTCGGGCTGGAAAGAATTGAAAATTGGGCAGTAGTTTTATTATTTTTTTATATTATTTAATTAATTTAATCACTTAAATTGATTTTCAGGCAGCCTGAAACCAGATGGCAAATCCATGTAGGGTGCGTATTACGCACCAAAATTCTAAATTGTTTACATGATTTGGTGCGTGATACGCACCCTACATTTTTGGGTCATAACAGGCAGCCTGAAAACCGTGTGAAAGTTTTTCCATGCAGCGTTTTCTTTTGATTGCGGGTACATTTTCATGTATCGCATTGTATTTATTAACCATTTCAACCAGTAGTACCAGCGCATTGTCCAGTTATTTTTGGCTGATTTCGGGCGTGTGTGCCGTGTTGATTTTGGCGATGTTTGGCGTGATTATTCGCTATATCTTGTTGATTATTCGTGGTAAACATGACAGGGTATTTGGTTCGCAAATTGCACGGCGTTTGTCGTTGATGTTTACTTTGGTAACGGTGTTGCCTGCGCTGTTTTTGTTGCTGGTGTCGGTGCAATTTATTTCGCACAATATCAAAACGTGGTTTGGCAATGACACAAAAGAGGCGTTGGAGCGCAGTTTGCAATTGAGTAAATCGGCGGTAGATGTGGCGGTGCAACGCAGCAGCACGGAAGCGGAACAAATCGGTGCCGATGTGCGTGTTTTATTGGCGCAACGCAGCAATGTGAAATTGATTTTTGATGGAAAAAAAGGTCAAGCATTCAGTCATTTGGCTTTATGGGACATGGAAACCATGCGCCCTTTGAGCGAGCGCAATCCCTATCAATTGAGTACGCCTGAATTGGACAATCAGATGTTGGCGGAATTGGGCAGTCGTGGCTATTTGAGAAGCGCGGAAAATTTGAACAGCGTCTTGTATGCGAGTGGCTGGTGGTTGTTGCCATCGGACGGCGGCGAGAAATACGCGTTGTTTTTCAGGCAGCCCATTGCCGAACAGGTGGCGAAAGACGCGGAATTGATTGAATCGGCGCGTTCCAAATACGCTGAATTGGTGTTCGCGCAAAAAGGTTTGCAGACATTTTTTATCATCACCTTGATTTTAGCGGCTTTATTGGCGATTTTATTGGCATTGGTTACGGCATTGTATTTTGCCCAGCGTTTTGTTGAACCGATTTTGTCTTTAGCAACGGGCGCGCGGGCGGTGGCGCAGGGCGATTTTACCAAACGCATTGCCGTTGCGCGGCGCGATGAATTGGGGCGTTTGACTGAATTGTTCAACCACATGACCGAAGAATTGGCGATTGCCAAAACCGCCGATGAAGTCCATCGCGCAGAACAAGAAGCGGCACGGCATTATTTGGAAATTGTATTGGAAAGTTTGAGCTCGGGCGTGATTACGTTGGACGGTTCAGGCTGCCTGAAAACATTTAATAAACGTGCGGCGAGTATTTTAGATTTGTCTTTGAAAGAGTTGGTCGGCAAAACGCCGCACAATTGGGCAGGCTATTCGCCACAACACACGATTTTGGCAGATGGCTTACTCGCGTTGTTGGCGAGTGAACGCATGGACAAGGCGGTGGAGATTGCCTATGCGGGGCGTGATGAAACACGCATTCTGTTGGGCAAGGCGGTCAGGCTGCCTGAAGAGAATGGTAATGGTGTAGTGTTGGTTTTTGACAACATTACAACACTGGTTATGGCGCAAAAAGAAGCTGCTTGGGGCGAAGTTGCCAAGCGTTTGGCGCACGAAATTCGCAATCCGCTCACGCCCATTCAATTATCGGCGGAGCGTTTGGCGTGGAAATTACAAGGAAAATTAAACGAAACTGACGAACAAATTCTAATAAAATCAACGGATACTATTGTAAAACAAGTGGCTGCTCTAAAAGAGATGGTGGAAGCCTTCCGTAACTATGCCCGTGCGCCTTCACTCAAAATGACAGAACTTAACCTAAATGAACTAACTGAAGAGGTTTTGTTATTATATGAAAACCACTCTTGCGCTTTTACATACGAATTGAGTAATATTCCATTGTTGCTAAAAGCAGACACTACGGCATTGCGCCAAGTACTGCACAACTTGTTTAAGAACGCCGCCGAAGCCGCTGCTACTGAAACCCAACCCACCGTTCATGTTCGCACCCAACAAATCGGCAATCAAATCACGCTGACGGTGCAAAATAACGGCAAAAGTTTCAGTAAACACATGCTGCAAAACGCGTTTGAACCGTATATTACGGACAAACCCAGTGGGACGGGTTTGGGGCTGCCTGTGGTTAAGAAAATCATTGAAGAACACAATGGCAGCATACACATCGCCAATTGCGAACCCAGCGGCGCAATCGTAACCCTAGAATTCAACACGGAAGCAAATAACCATCATGCGTAGCACAGATATTCTCATTGTAGATGACGAAATTGGCATTCGCGAAGTCCTGCAAGAAACGCTGGAAGACGAAGGCTATACCGTTGCTTTGGCAGAAAATGCCGAAGCTGCCCGTCAATTGCGTAACCAAGCCCGTCCTGCCATGGTGTTGCTGGACATTTGGATGCCCGATAGCGATGGGATTACCCTGTTGAAAGAATGGGCAAAAAATGGACAGCTCACTATGCCAGTTGTGATGATGAGCGGACACGGCAGCATAGACACGGCGGTGGAAGCCACCAAAATCGGTGCGTTGGATTTTTTGGAAAAACCCATTCCTTTGCAAAAATTATTGGGCGCGGTGGAACGGGCGTTGAAATATGGCGAAAATCAGTCGGGTTCGGGTTTGTCGCTGGAAAAATTGGGCAACAGCAATGTGATTAAAGAATTGGGCAAGCAATTGGAACGCGCCGCCCAGCAAAATAGCCCCATTTTGTTAATGGGCGAATCAGGTTCGCCATTTGAAATGATTGCACGGTATTTTCACAAAACGGGTACACCTTGGACGGAACCTGCACGCGCGGAGCATATTATTGATTCTCCGTTGGAAATTTTGCAAAAATCCGCCAATGGCGTGTTGTATCTCGGCGATATTTCTCAATACAACAAAGGCACGCAACAGAGTATTGCCTTTTTGCTCACCAAAGCAGAGCGTTACAATACGCGCATTGTGTGTACCTGCAGTCAGCCGATGGCGGAATTGCTGAATAATCCGAGTCAAGACGGTAAATTATTGAATGTATTGTCTTCTTTGGTGATTAATATTCCTGCGTTGCGCCAACAAACGGAAGACATTACATTTTTAGTGAACCAAATCACGGCAGAATTAGCCGAAGCGCAGAAAACCACGCCGATTCGTTTCACCGCCGATGCGATTGACCAAATGCGCCAATACGATTGGCCCGGTAATTTGGAACAATTGAAAAATGTGGTGAAAAATTTGGTGATGAACGCGGAAGGTAATGAAGTGGGTTTGATGGCGGTCAGCAAAATGTTGAACCAATTTATTCAGCGCAGCGATACGGAAATGGTCAATGGGTTTGACTTTAATCTGCCCCTGCGTGAATTGCGCGAAGAGTTGGAACGCCGCTATTTTGAATACCATATTCACCGCGAAGGGCAGAATATGAGCCGTGTGGCGCAAAAAGTGGGTTTGGAGCGCACACATTTATATCGCAAATTAAAACAATTGGGGATTAATTTCACGCGGCGCAGTAAGTCGAGTAGCGATTGTGATGATGAGGAATAATTGAATAGGCAGCCTGAAAATATTTTCAGGCTGCCTGTTTATAGTGAATTCAATTTAAACCAGTACCGCGTTGCCCGCTCCCTTATGTACTCGGTGTACACGGCGGTCGCTGTCGCCTTGTCTTGATTTAAATTGAATCCACTATATTTTAAATATGATGTTTGGAAACATCAAATCCGCAAAATGCGTTCTCCGCGCCCAATGCCCGCCGCGCCCGTGCGTACCGTTTCCAAAATCAAACCTTTGGATAAATTTTCCAAGAAACTGTCTAATTTTTCAGATGTCCCCGTTACTTCCACCGTATAGGTTTTGTCGGACACATCAATCACGGAAGCGCGGTAAATTTCTGCCAAACGCAAAACTTCATCGCGGTCTTTGCCTACGGCGCGAACTTTGACCAGCATTAACTCACGTTCCACATAGCGGCTGTCGTTCAAATCCACCACTTTCACCACTTCCACTAATTTGTTGAGTTGCTTGGTGATTTGTTCAATCACATGGCTGTCGCCACGCGTAACAATGGTCATGCGCGATAAAGTCGCGTCTTCGGTTGGTGCAACCGACAAGCTGTCAATATTGTAATCACGCGCCGAAAATAAACCCACCACACGGCTCATTGCGCCCGATTCGTTTTCCATCAAAATAGATAAAATATGTCTCATGGCACGCTCCTTGTGTCGTAATCGCGGTCGTGAACATCGTTCACATCAGAATCGGCTTTGGTTTCACGCATATGTGGCGGCAACACCATTTCGTCCAAGCCTTTGCCATTGCCCACCATAGGGAACACGTTTTGTTTGCGGTCGGTAATGAAATCCATAAATACAAAACGGTCTTTCATCGCCAAGGCTTCACGCAATGCGCCTTCCACATCGGATTTTTTCTCAATACGCATGCCAACGTGTCCGTATGCTTCCGCCAATTTCACGAAATCAGGCAGCGAGTCAAAATAGGTTTCCGATTCACGATTACTGTAATACAGCTCTTGCCATTGGCGAACCATGCCCAAATAGCCATTGTTCAAACAAATTACTTTTACGGGTAATTTGTATTGAAAACAAGTGCTTAATTCCTGAATATTCATCTGAATCGAGCCTTCGCCCGTAATGCAGCAAACGTCTTGCGTGGGGTCAGCGAGATATGCGCCCATCGCATACGGCAAACCCACCCCCATCGTTCCCAAACCGCCCGAATTGAGCCATTGGCGCGGACGTTCAAAGGGGTAATATTGCGCGGCAAACATTTGATGTTGCCCCACATCTGATGTGATAATGGCTTGATTATTGGTAACTTTTGCCAATGTTTGCACCACATATTGCGGCAAAATCAATTCGCTGTCTTCGGTTTCAGGCAGCCTTAAACAATCGCGGCTGCGCCAGTTTTCCAGCGTTTTCCACCATTTTTCCAATGTGGCGGCGTGGAATTGCATTTCTTGTTTGCGCCACACGTTCAGCATTTCGCTTAAGACGTTTTTCACATCGCCCACAATTGGCACGTCCACTTTCACGCGTTTGGCAATGCTGGATGGGTCAATGTCAATGTGAATGATTTTTTTCGGAATTTCCAAAAACTTGTTGGGTACGGACACCACGCGGTCATCAAAACGTGCGCCTACCGCCACCACCACATCGGCGTTTTGCATGGCTAAATTGGCTTCATAAGTGCCGTGCATGCCCAACATGCCCAAATAATGACGGTCGCTGGACGGATACGCGCCCAAGCCCATCAATGTGCCTGTGCAGGGTACGCCCAAAGTTTTGACAAAATCAATTAATTCCGCCGAAGCATTGCCCAGCGTAACGCCGCCGCCAAAATAAATCAGTGGACGTTTTGCGGCGGCGAGCATTTGCACCGCTTTTTTGATTTGCCCAATGTGTCCATTGACAACAGGTTGATAGGAGCGGATAAAAATATCTTCCTGCGGATAGCTGAATTTGGCGGTGGCTTGGGTAACGTCTTTGGCAATATCCACCACCACAGGACCGGGACGACCTGTACGCGCAATTTGGAAGGCTTTTTTGATGGTGGGCGCGAGTTCTTCAATTTTGGTAACCAAAAAATTGTGCTTCACGCAGGGGCGGGAAATGCCGACCATATCAATTTCTTGGAACGCGTCCGTACCAATCATGGGTGAACCGACTTGCCCCGAAATAACCACCAAAGGCACGCTGTCGGTGTAGGCGGTGGCAATGCCTGTGATGGCATTGGTTGCGCCCGGCCCTGATGTAACCAAAGCCACGCCGACTTTGCCGCTAGTGCGGGCATAAGCATCGGCGGCGTGGACGGCAGCCTGCTCGTGTCGCGTTAAAATGTGTTCAA
Organism: Alysiella crassa DSM 2578; assembly: GCF_000745955.1. Taxonomy (GTDB): domain Bacteria; phylum Pseudomonadota; class Gammaproteobacteria; order Burkholderiales; family Neisseriaceae; genus Simonsiella; species Simonsiella crassa. The sequence goes on from NZ_JQKH01000036.1 coordinate 15,989, forward strand.
ATTTATGCAGTTGGTAGATGGCATCGTAGATTTCCAAAACTGCGCCACCAGGGTAACCGAAAACGTATTCCACGTTTTCCGCTTTGAGACTATGCACAATGATTTGTGCGCCTGAAATTTGCATGACAACCTCTTTATGTCTGGCGTGAAAATAGAGTGATAACAAGGACTTTACCAAGTGTGGATAACGCGGCGACACAGACAGCGATTTGAGGTACGCGCCTTGTGCCAGCAGGGCAACAGTCGTTTGTGTGGTCAGTCTATTTTGACGCTGGGTTTGTGAAGTGAGAAAGATTGTTAAGATAACGTAAAGGGGGAATTTTGGCAAGGGGGCAATGTGAAATTTTCAATCACATCAAACATCAAAAGGCAGCCTGAAAACGTGTTAAACATTTTTCAGGCTGCCTCCATTTTATAGTGAAGTAAAATAAGAAAGATGCAAGGCGACCACGCCCGCCGTGTACACCGAGTACATCAGGGCGTGGGCAACGAAGCAGATTTCTTATTTTAATTTACTGTATTTTTTATTCTTTAATCACTTTGGGCACCACCCACCACACCGCCAAAGTGGACAATATGCCAAAGCCTGACATAGTCAAAAACGCGATTTGCGCCGCGCCGTGCATGCCCATTTGCGGAGACAATAAGGTAAACACAGTCGCGCTGGTCGCAATGCCAAAGGACGCGCCCAATGCACTCGCCATTTTGAACACGCCCGCGCCAACACCTGCTTTGTCCAAAGGCACGTTTACCATCGCGCAATCGGCGGCTGGTGTGGAATAGCAGCCCAAACCAAAACCAAACACCATAAACGACACCGCCACCGTCATCAAATACACATTAGACGGCAACATGGTCATGGACAAACCCAATGCACCCAAAGCGGTAATGGACGTACCCAGCCACATCGGTTTTTTATAGCCCCATTTTTGCAACATTTTTTCGCTGACCCGTATCATAATCATCACCAAAATCACATAGCCCAGCGTGTACAAACCTGCTTTGAATGGGGTTAAGCCGTGTCCTTTTTGTAAATACAAATTGCTCAACAAAAGTGTGCCAGCCATAATGTTCAGCAAAAAATTAGACAAACACGCGCCATTAAAACCGCGATTTTTAAACAGGGAGAAATCCAAAAACGCTTTGTCTTTTAAACGCATTTCGGTGCGGAAAAACACCATCGCCATCACCACAAAACCAATCAGCATATACCACGTCCAAGGGTCGCTCAAACCCCAACGGAAACCTTTGGTAATCAGCAAATTTAAGGCGAGTAAACCCAATACGCAAGAGAAAAGTCCAATATAATCATAACCTTTTCGGGTTTCGTGTGATTTGCTTTCAGGCGTGCCTTGCACCAAAATCATGCCCAAAACGGAAATGGCAATGGACAGCAAGAAAATGCTTTTCCAACCAAAATACGTCCCCAGCGCACCGCCCACCAAAGATGATAAACCCGAACCACCAAACGAACCAATGGATCAAAAACTAAACGCCCTTTGCCGTTCTGCACCGTGATAGTAGTTTTTAATCAATGACATGGTGGCGGGCATAATGCAGGCTGCCGCCAAGCCTTGTAACACACGCCCCGCACCAAACGACAGCGCATCACGACTAAAATACAAAACCAAACACGCCAAAATATTCAAACCAAAACCCAGATAGGTAAATTTCACGCGTCCAAATTTATCCGCCAAACCGCCCATCAAAATAATAAAGCAGCCTGAAAACAGCGAACCCAAGCCAATCACGGCATTGAGCGATGTGTCGGGCATGGCTAAATCTTTTTGAATGGCTGGCACGGCGGTAAACACCGATTGATAAAACAGCCAAAAGGTCAAGACACCCAAAACCATGCCCGTGAGCAGGCGGTTATTGCCTTGAAATTCGGGAGAATATGCCATGATACTGTCCTTTCTTTAAAGAACGCTTTTAGGAGAAAATTTAGGGCGAAAATGGTTTTCAGGCTGCCTGAAAATAATCAAACGCCGTTTCATTGATGTGGCGCAATACGGCGGCTGGGTTTTGCGCTTGCGTAATCGGGCGACCCATCACGAGATAGCTGGAGCCTGCTTTTAAGGCTTGGTGTGGGGTCATAATGCGGCGTTGGTCGTCTGCATTATTGGCGGTGTCCAAGCGAATACCGGGGGTAACGAGTAAAAAAGATTCGCCAATTTCGCGGCGCAATACGGCAGATTCTTGCGCGGAACACACCACGCCGTCCAAACCCGATTGTTGCGCCAATTTTGCCCAATTGACCACCAATTCTTCGGGGTTTTGCGTGAAACCCAATTCGCGCAAATCGGCTTGTTCCATGCTGGTTAAAACGGTTACGCCAATCACGTGTGGGCGTTGGGAATAGGGCGCAACGGCGTTGGCGGCGGCTTCCATCATGCGCCGACCACCCGAAGCGTGAACGTCCACCAGCCACACGCCCATTTCGGCGGCGACTTTGCAGGCTTGCGCGACCGTGTTGGGAATGTCGTGATATTTTAAATCTAAAAATAATTTAAATCCTTGATTCACCAATTTTTCTACCAATTGGCGACCTGTGGCGGTAAACAATTCTTTGCCGATTTTCAGTTGGCACAAATCGGGCGACAATTGGCGCACAAATTGCAGCGTGTCGGCTTCATTGGCAAAATCCAATGCCACAATCACGGGGGTGCGTTGGCTGGAAATCGAGGAATCGGCGATAAGTGGATTCATGGCATACTCCTAGAGAATCAAATGGGAGAATTAAAATGATGGAGCAAAGATTATAGCGTAAACGCAAGTAAATTTGCGCGGCAACGGTTTTCAGGCTGCCTGAAAAGCCATACAATGCCATTTTTTTATAGTTCATCACGAAAGACATAATTATGTTGAATAGCTTACTTTCTGCTGCTGCTTCTTCTTTGTTGCAAGATACTGATGGCGATGGTCAAATTCAAGCTGTTGAATTGTTTAACCAATTAGTGCAGCAAAATGGTGGTGTGGGTGCTTTGTTAAACCAATTACAAAGTGGGGATTTGGCAAGTGTGGCACAAAGCTGGATTGGTAATGGTGCAAATGCTAGTGTAGAGCCTTCGCAAATTCAAAACGCATTAGGCGGTAGTTTAGGGCAAGCGGCAGCAAATTTGGGTTTGGACATGAATCAGGCGAGTGGTTTGTTGGCACAATTTTTGCCACAAATCATCAATTCCATCACGCCAAACGGCAATGCGGCAGACGCAGACGGTTTCGGCATGGACGATATTGTGAAAATCGCCATGCAACAAATGTTTAAATAATTAAATTATTTAGAAAAATAATCATCAGGCAGCCTGAAAATGTGTTTTCAGGCTGCCTGATTTATTTGGCGAATTTGTCAATCAAAAAAATTGAAAATTTGTGAAACTGTCCGATTTTCGCCAAAAAATCCCGTTCAGGCAGCCTGAAACGCGGTAATCCCGATATAATCAGATTTTTTATTGATTTTGGGAAATCATATCATGACACACATTCACATCATCGGCATAGGCGGCACATTCATGGGCGGACTGGCAGCCATCGCCCAACAAGCAGGTTTCAAAGTAACAGGTTGCGATGCCAAAATGTATCCGCCCATGAGTACGCAACTGGAAAACTTGGGCATTGAAATCCACGAAGGCTTTGACGCGGCACAGTTGGACACCTTTCCAGCCGATGTGTATGTGGTCGGCAACGTTGCCAAACGCGGCATGGACGTGATTGAAGCCATTTTAAACAAAGGCTTGCCCTACACATCGGGCCCGCAATGGCTGGCGGAAAACGTGTTGCACAAAATGTGGGTGCTGGGCGTGGCAGGCACGCACGGCAAAACCACCACCGCCTCCATGCTCGCGTGGGTGTTGGAATACGCAGGATATGGCGCAGGCTTTTTGATTGGCGGTGTGCCGCAAAACTTTGATGTTTCAGCACGTTTGCCACAAAACGGCTCATCGTTTTTCGTGATTGAAGCCGATGAATACGACACCGCATTCTTTGACAAACGCAGCAAATTCGTTCACTACCACCCCCGCACCGCCATTTTGAACAATTTGGAATACGACCACGCCGACATTTTCCCCGATTTGAACGCCATTCAAACGCAATTTCATCATCTCGTCCGCACCGTGCCAAGCGAAGGCTTAATCGTGGCAAACGGACGCGAAAGCAGCCTGAAAAACGTCTTGGAACGCGGCTGCTGGACACCCACCCAATTTTTTGGCGAACAAAGCGACTGGCAAATCAGCAACTTGCAACAAGACGGCAGCTTTGACGTGCAATTTCACGGCGAAACGGTCGGACACATCGCATGGGATTTGTTGGGCGAACACAATCGCCAAAACGCCCTTGCCGTGATTGCGGCTGCAAAACACGTTGGCGTGAACGTTCAGGCAGCCTGCGAAGCGTTGAGCCAATTCAAAAATGTCAAAAGACGCATGGAAATCAAAGGCATGGTCAACAACATAACCATTTACGATGATTTCGCCCACCACCCCACCGCCATCGCTACCACCCTAGACGGTTTGCGCCAAAAAGTGGGCGCAGCGCGAATTGTTGCCGTGTTGGAGCCGCGTTCCAACACCATGAAACTCGGCACGATGAAAGCCGCGCTGCCTGAAAGTTTGCGTGGCGCGGACGCGGTGTTCTGCTACGCTGGCGGTGTGGATTGGGACGTTCAGGCAGCCCTCAATCCTTTGGGCGACAAATTGCACATCGGACAAAATTTTGACGATTTTGTGAACGATTTGGCGCAATTCGCGCAAAATGGCGACCACATTTTGATTATGTCCAATGGCGGATTTGGTGGCATTCACGATAAACTGTTGGCGAAATTGGGTAGCTAAAATGTAGGGTACGTACACCGTATTTGCCAATATTTCAAGATTTTGGTGTGTGATACGCACCCTACATTCAGGCAGCCTGAAAATCATTTTCCAAGGAGAAACAAAATGTTAATCAGCAAAGTGTATTATCCCGAAGAACAAATCGTGCAACACTTGGACACCCCCACCGACAGTGAACAAGTGTGGCGCACATTCCGCGAGCGTTTCAGCGAATTGACCACACGCGGCTATTTCCAAATTTTGGAAGAAGGCACGATGTTGATTGGGCGCGTACCCAAGCGCGAAAAACGCGAAGGGGCAATCAGCGCAGCACAGGCATTGGCTGCCGATAATCCGATGGATATTGAGTGGGAATGGTAAAATGTATTTGGTTGATAGCAATGTGATTTCTGAATTATACAAAATCAAAAATGGCAAAGCCAATCAAGGTGTTGTCTCATGGTCAGACAACACAGAAACGGAAGAAATGTTTGTCAGCGCAATCAGCATTTTAGAAATCCAAAAAGGCATTTTGATGAAAGAGCGTAAAGACAAAATTCAAGGTGCAAACTTACGCGATTGGTTTGAAAACAAAATCTTGCCCACTTATCAAGGGCGGATTCTGCCCATCAGCACCGAAGTTGCGCTGCGTTGCGCCCATTTGCACGTTCCCAATCCCAAAAGCGCGTTTGATTCGTTGATAGCCGCCACGGCACTCACACACGATTTGATTGTGGTAACGCGCAATATTGCCGATTTTGATACCACAGGCGTAAAATTGCTCAATCCCTTTATTTGATTTTCAGGCAGCCTGAAAAAGCACTTACCATTGATATTAAAAGACAAAAGAAAGATAAACATGAATACCGTAACCGTGCAAGAAGTCAGCAACGTCCCCTATTGGGGCATGCGTTATTATCAAGTCAATGAAGCTGGCGAGATGACCGTCTGCCCCAATCCAGAGCAGCCTGAAAATCAGATTTCGTTGGTGGCACTCACACAACACGTTCAACAACATCATCAAGCCCATTTGCCGATTTTGTTTTGTTTTCCGCAAATTTTGCAACATCGTTTGCGCGCCATCAATCAAGCGTTTGCCAATGCGCGCGCGGAATTTGGTTATCGTGGCGATTATTGCTTGGTGTACCCGATTAAGGTCAATCAACACCGCCGCGTGATTGAAAGCCTGATTCACAGCAAACAGCCACATGGTTTGGAAGCAGGCTCCAAAGCCGAATTGATGGCGGTATTGGCACACGCAGGCACCACCCAAACGCTCATCGTCTGCAACGGCTACAAAGACCGCGAATACATTCGTTTTGCCTTAATGGGCGAGAAATTGGGTCATCAAGTGTATTTGGTCATTGAAAAGCTGTCTGAAATTCAAATGGTTTTGGAAGAAGCGGCAAAAATTGGTGTGAAACCGCGTTTGGGGGTACGGGCGCGTTTGGCATCGCAAGGTTCGGGCAAATGGCAGGCTTCGGGTGGCGATAAATCCAAATTTGGTTTGTCGGCATCGCAAGTTTTGCATTTGGTTAATATCTTGAAAGAACAAGACAATCTGGATTGTTTACAATTATTGCATTTCCATTTGGGTTCACAACTGGGCAACATTCGTGATGTGGCGACAGGCGTGCGCGAATCGGCACGTTTTTATGTGGAATTGCACAAATTGGGCGTGAACATTCGCTGCTTTGATGTGGGCGGCGGCTTGGGCGTGGATTACGAAGGCAATCGCACCCAATCCGATTGTTCCGTGAATTATGGTTTGAATGAATACGCCAGCACGGTGGTGTGGGGCATTGGTCAGGCTTGCGAAGAATACGGTTTGCCACACCCAACGATTATCACAGAAAGCGGACGCGGCATCACGGCACATCATGCGGTTTTGGTGGCAAACGTGATTGGCGTGGAACGCTACAAAGCCGAACAACTGCAAGCCCCAGCCCCCGAAGACCCACGCGTTTTGCACAGCATGTGGGAAACGTGGACGGATATTTTCGCCTCACGCGAAAAACGTTCGCTGCGTAGCTGGATACACGAAAGCCAATTTGATTTATCAGATGTGCATAATCAGTACAATGTGGGTTTGTTGAGTTTGCAACAACGCGCTTGGGCAGAGCAGTTGTATTTGAATATTTGCCACCAAGTTGGCGAATTATTTAATGCAAAACACCGTTCGCACCGCACGATTATTGACGAATTGCAAGAACGGTTTGCCGATAAATTGTATGTCAATTTTTCGCTGTTTCAATCGCTGCCTGACGCTTGGGGCATAGACCAATTATTCCCAGTTTGCCCGATTACGCAGTTGAATCAACCTGTTGCCCGCAGAGCGGTGTTGTTGGACATCACTTGCGATTCAGACGGCACGGTAGACCATTACATTGACGGCGATGGCATTGCCACCACCATGCCCATGCCCGATTACCCCGAAGACAATCCGCCATTATTGGGTTTTTTCATGGTGGGCGCGTATCAGGAAATTTTGGGCAATATGCACAATTTGTTTGGTGACACCACAACGGTTGATGTGTGGTTGCACGACAACAATCGCTTTGAAATCAGCGATTACGACAAAGGCAACACGGTGGCGGATATGTTGGAATATGTGTATCAAGACCCCAAAGTCTTGTTGCAACGTTACCGAGAGCAAATTGAACATTCGGATTTACCTGCTTCACAAGCGATTGCGTTTTTGAAAGAATTGGAAGCAGGATTAAATGGTTACACTTATTTGGAAGACGAATAAGTTTTTCAGGCTGCCTTCCTTTTGATATAGGACAAAAATCTTTGAGCTGCCTGAAATCTGTTCCCTCCCCTGCTGGCGGGGGAGGGTTAGGGTGGGGGTGGCGCGTTGAATTTCTAACCCCCCCCCCCCCCCCCCCCCCCCCCCCCCCGGGGGGGGGGGGGGGGGGGGGGGGGGGGGGGTGGCGCGTTGAATTTCTAACCCCCACCCCAGCCCTCCCCCTTTCATAGGGGGAGGGGGGAGATAAGTGGTAACATCAAAAATGGTTATTGGTTTTCAGGCTGCCTGAAAATATGCACGAAACAAATTTTTCACAAAAAGGAACACAAAATGACTTTCACCACTTTAAATGGACAAACCGACATTTCTTTGGTTGCCAATAATTTTGGCTTTTGCAGGCTGCCTGTCCATTTTTCGCCCTACGACAGCGATGCCGATTGGGTCATCACAG
>NZ_JQKH01000037.1 GCF_000745955.1 Alysiella crassa DSM 2578
AAAATCGTGGTGCATTGAAAGTTTTACCCTCTCCCTAACCCTCTCCCACAGGAGAGGGAACAGATGAGTGGTAGACAAAAATTTGTAGGGTAATGAAAGGCTGAAACCTTTGCAAAACCCCATTTTTTGAACTTTTTTGAAAAATAAATTTCTTAAAATTCAAAATATTAAAATTTTTTAAAATCAAATTTTAGGGGTTTTGCAAAGGTTTCAGGCTGCCTGAATATGATTTGTACGAACCACATCTTCCAACGGCTCAATCTCGCCAATTTGCCGCAATTCCTGAAACAATTCGTCCCAATCGCCCTGTTGCTGAATCAGTTCCAAATTGCCATTTGGTTTTTGTTGAATGTAAAACGATTTGCCTTTGGCGAGCCAAGTTTCAGGCAATTTTAAAAAAGCGTGGTCATTTTCATACACAATTTCGGCTAATTGCATGATTTTCTCCTTGATTTCAAAAATGAAATTTTAACGTAAAAAGGCAGCCTGAAAAACACATTTGCTTTTCAGGCTGCCTGTTTATCGTCAATTACGCTTCCGCAATCAGCTCAACTTCACTTTCCGAATTATCCGAATTGTCTGAATTGTCCGCTTCCTGCTCCGCAATCCGTTCCAAGCTCACCAAAGTCGTGCCTTCGTCCAAATTGATTAAACGCACACCCTGTGCCGCACGCCCTGTTTCACGAATTTGCGCCACTTTCGTGCGAATCAACACGCCGCCCGATGTAATCAACATCAAATCATCATTGGGAGAAACCAGCGTGGCTGCCACCAATTCGCCATTGCGCTCGCCCGTGTCAATCGCAATGATGCCCTGACCGCCCTTGCCTTTGCGCGAATAATCGTCAATGGGCGTGCGTTTGCCGTAGCCGTTTTGCGTGGCGGTCAAAACTTGCAAATCGCTGCCCAATTCCGCCACCAACAAGCTGACAATTTTGCCGTTTTCAGGCAATTTCATGCCGCGCATACCGCCCGAACCGCGTCCGCTTGGGCGCACGCCTTTATTGGTTTGCAGATTCAATTCGCCTGAATTTTCGTCTTCATTTTCAGAGATTTCATCATTCAGGCTGCCTGAAACGTCTTCATCGTCATCGCCAGCATTGCCTGCGTAATATTCATTGAAACGAATCGCCTTGCCCAAATTGGAGAACAACATGATGTCGTCCGAACCGCTTGTTTTCACTGCGCCAATTAAGCTGTCGCCTTCTTTTAAAGCAATGGCTTTAATGCCGATTTTGCTGACGTTTTTGAATGCCGAAAGCTGAACTTTTTTCACCATGCCCAAAGCAGTCGCAAAGAACACATATTCATCTTCTGGGAAATCGCGCACAGGCAAAATGGCAGAAACCTTTTCATTTTCATCAAGTTGAATCACATTGTTAATCGGGCGACCGCGCGAATTTCTGCCGCCTTCTGGCAAGCGGTACACCTTAATCCAATGGCATTTACCCAAATTCGTGAAACACATCAAATAATCGTGCGTGTTTGCCACGAATAAAGTTTCAATGAAATCTTCATCTTTGGTGGCAGCCGCCTGTTTGCCGCGCCCACCGCGTTTTTGCGCCTGATAATCGCTGGTCGGCTGGGTTTTGATGTAGCCGCCGTGCGTGAGCGTAACCACCATTTCGCGTGGCGGAATCAGGTCTTCATCAGCAATGTCGCCACCACCAAACACATTGATTTCACTCATTCTTTCATCGCCAAACTGGGTTTGCATGGCGGTGAGTTCATCGTCAATAATTTGGCGCACGCGCTCGGGTTTGGCTAAAATATCCAGCAAATCCACAATAATCGCCATTAACTCTTTGTATTCTTTAACGATTTCATCTTGGTCAAGACCCGTCAAATTCCGCAAACTCATGCGCAAAATGGCGCGGGCTTGCTCTTCGCTCAACCAATAACCATCTGATTGCAAACCGCATTTTTCAGGCAGCCATTCGGGGCGCGCCATGCTCAAATCCAAATCGCTGCGATTCAACATTTCGCTGACCAAACCCGATTGCCAAGCACGGCTCAATAAGGCGACCCTTGCCGCGTCCGCATCGGCAGATTGTTTAATCAAAACAATCATTTCGTCAATATTGGACAGGGCAACCGCTTTGCCTTCGGCAATGTGTCCTTCGGCACGCGCTTTTTTCAGGCGAAACAAGGTTCTGCGCGTTACCACTTCTCGGCGATGGCGCAAAAATTCACTCAAAATTTGTTTTAAATTCAACACCCTGGGCTGACCGTCTACCAAAGCCACCATGTTCATGCTGAATGTGTCTTGCAGTTGTGTGAGTTTAAACAGTTGATTTAAAACCACTTCTGCATTTTCGTTGCGTTTGAGTTCAATGACGATGCGTGTGCCGTCTTTGTCGGATTCATCGCGCAATTCGGCAATGCCTTCAATTTGTTTTTCGCGCACCAATTCGCCAATTTTTTCAACGAGTTTGGATTTATTGACTTGGTAGGGGATTTCGTCCACGATGATGGCTTCGCGTTCGCCATTCTTACCGATTGTTTCTAAATGGGTTTTGGCGCGAATCACCACGCGACCGCGCCCTGTGTGGTAGCCTGCGCGTACGCCATTGAGCCCGAAAATGGTGCCGCCTGTGGGAAAATCGGGGGCTTTAATCAAATCAATCAATTCGTTGATGTCGGTTTCGGGGTCGCGCAACAGTTTCAGGCAGCCTGAAAGTGTGTCGCGCAAATTGTGGGGCGGAATGCTGGTTGCCATGCCCACGGCAATGCCTTCTGAACCATTCACCAACAATGCGGGAAAACGTGTTGGTAAAACAAGGGGCTCGCGTTCGCTGCCGTCATAGTTGTCGCCAAAATCCACGGTGTCTTCTTCAATATCGGCAAGCATTTCGTGGGCGATTTTTGCCATGCGGATTTCGGTGTAACGCATGGCGGCGGCGGCATCGCCATCTACCGAGCCGAAGTTGCCTTGACCGTCCACCAGCGTGTAGCGCATGGAAAAGGGTTGCGCCATGCGAACGATGGTTTGGTACACCGCGCTGTCGCCATGTGGGTGGTATTTACCGATGACATCGCCCACCACACGCGCGGATTTTTTGTATGCGCTGTTCCAGTTGTTTTTGAGTTCGTGCATGGCATACAGGGCGCGGCGGTGTACGGGTTTGAGTCCATCGCGCACATCGGGCAAGGCACGTCCCACAATCACGCTCATGGCGTAGTCCAAATAGGACTTTTTCATTTCGTCTTCTAGGCTGACGGCGATGGTTTCTTTGGCAAATTGGTGGTCGGTTTGGCTCATAATGGGCGCGTTCCTGAAATTCATAAAAAACGCGCAATTTTATCATAAAAACAAGGTTTCAGGCTGCCTGAAAATATCACACAAAATAGTAGGGTGCAAAGTGTTATATTGTGTCAAAGAATTGAATTTGCTGGAATTTGATGTAACAAGTTATCCATTACAATGGATTATTTGATGGTTTGGCTGGATTGACACTTTATTGATACATATATTGTCCATACAACAAAGCAGTCTGAAAAGCGATTTTATGTTTTTCTATTAAGCATATTGTTAAAAATATTTTCAGGCAGCCTGAATATGATTTCACACAAAAAACCTTGAATTATCAAAATAAAATTATCTAAATAAGAATTCATATCAATAAAATCCTGAAAACACTTAAAAAATTTCAAAATAATCCAACAAAAAAAGCTAAAAATTCGTTAAAATTACAAATTACGCAAATTTACTCTATACAACAGGTGTCCATCATGCTGGCAAACTATTTTCCTGTGTTGATTTTCATGATAATTGGCTTGGTGGCAGGCATTTTATTTATCACATTGGGCAGTGTACTCGGGCCCAAACGCCACTACCACGAAAAAGACACACCCTTTGAATGCGGCTTTGAGGCCTTTGAAAACGCGCGCATGAAATTTGACGTGCGCTATTATCTGGTGGCGATTTTATTTATTTTGTTTGATTTGGAAGTCGCGTTCATGATTCCATGGGCGGTGGTTTTTAAAGATTTGATGGCTGAAACGGGCGCGTATGCGTTTTGGTCTATGTTTGTGTTCATCGTGATTTTGACGGTGGGCTTTATTTACGAATGGAAAAAAGGTGCGCTGGAATGGGAATAGAAGGCGTTTTGAATAAAGGCTTTGTAACCGCCAGCGCGGATACAGTTTTGAACTATGTACGCACAGGCTCTTTGTGGCCTGTTACCTTTGGTTTGGCTTGCTGCGCGGTGGAGATGATGCACGCGGGCATGGCGCGTTATGACCTTGACCGTTTTGGGATTATTTTCCGTCCATCGCCACGCCAATCGGATTTGATGATTGTGGCAGGTACATTAACCAATAAAATGGCACCCGCTTTGCGCCGCGTGTACGACCAAATGGCAGAGCCGCGTTGGGTGTTGTCTATGGGGACGTGCGCTAACGGCGGCGGTTATTATCACTATTCCTATTCGGTAGTGCGCGGTGCTGACCGTGTGGTGCCTGTGGACGTGTATGTGCCAGGGTGTCCGCCGACTGCCGAAGCCTTGTTGTATGGCTTGATTCAGTTGCAGGGCAAAATTAAGCGGACTTATACGATTGCGCGGCATTGAGATTTTCAGGCTGCCTGAAAATCGCAGCCTTTTAAAATCTGGGAGTGAATTAAGATGAAAAAATGGCTTATAACTGCCTTATTTGTATTTTCGGCACAACACGCATTGGCAGCAGAAAATTTGTCGTGCCAAAAGTCGAAAACAACACACGGTGGTTTAGAAATAACGCAACAATGTACCTTTCAAGGTACAAGTCTCAATGCTGCTTATCAGGCATTTTATCGTTTTAAAAAAGATGATTGGATGGATATGGGTTTACCCGCCCAGCTACCTAAAAATGGTTATGTCCATAAACATGCTTTGCCCAAAGTAGATTGTGGTAGTGTGGTGCAAAAAGATGGTAGTTCTATACCACATATCGCCGAGCCGAGATATGAAACAACCGTGAAACGAACAGCGCAACTTGCCATTGTGCACAGTAAATATGTTTATGGTTGTGCGGATGGCGATATTCACGAAATCCGTTTTCAACGCAAAGGTAAAGTGATTCAAATCATTCACAAGAACCAGACAACGTAAATAAACAAAAATAATTTGCTATTTTTCAGGCTGCCTGAAAACAATTTGTAGGGTGCGTACCACGCACCAAATTTCAACACTTTCAATATATTGGTGCGTAATACGCACCCTACACAAAAACTTTCAGGCAGCCTGAAAGCACAGAAATAATATTTTAGGAACGCAAAATGCACGTTATTGATTTACAGGCAGCCTGCACCGAAATTTTGGGCGACAAAGCCAGCAAAATCAGCTTGGCATTTGACGAAATCACCGTTGAATGCCAGCCCGAACACTATTTGGACATCATGACCACCCTGCGCGACCACCCCGATTTGCATTTTGAAAGTCTGGTGGATTTGTGCGGCGTGGATTACAGCACCTACAAAAACCAAGTGTGGCACGGCAAACGCTTTGCGGTGGTCAGCAACTTGGTTTCCGTGAAAAACAATCAGCGTATTCGCGTGCGCGTGTGGGCGCAAGACGACCATTTGCCCATGGTGGAAACCGTTACCCCCATTTACAACAGCGCAGATTGGTATGAGCGTGAAGCCTTTGATATGTATGGCATTATTTTCAATCATCACCCCGATTTGCGCCGCATTTTGACCGATTATGGTTTTGTCGGACACCCATTCCGCAAAGATTTCCCCATTTCAGGTCATGTGGAAATGCGTTACGATGAAAATGAAAAACGCGTGGTTTATCAACCTGTTACCATTGAGCCGCGTGAAATCACACCGCGCATAGTACGCGAGGAGAACTACGGTGGCTAAATTACGCAATTACACAATCAACTTCGGTCCTCAACACCCAGCCGCGCATGGCGTATTGCGCCTGATTTTGGAATTGGAGGGCGAAACCATTGTTCGCGCCGACCCACACATCGGCTTGCTGCATCGCGGCACGGAAAAGTTGGCTGAAACCAAAACCTATCTGCAAGCCCTGCCGTATATGGACAGGCTGGACTACGTTTCCATGATGGTAAACGAGCAAGCCTATTGCATGGCGATTGAAAAACTGATGGGCATTGAAGTCCCCATTCGCGCCAAATACATACGCACCATGTTTGCCGAAGTAACGCGCATTCTTAATCACTTAATGGGCGTGGGTTCGCACGCGCTGGATATTGGTGCAATGACCGCGATTTTGTACGCTTTCCGCGACCGTGAAGAGTTGATGGATTTGTACGAAGCCGTATCGGGGGCGCGTATGCACGCGGCTTATTTCCGTCCAGGGGGCGTGTACCGCGATTTGCCCGATTTCATGCCCAAATACGAATCCAGCAAATACCGCAACGCCAAAGTGTTGAAAGAACTCAATGCCGCGCGTGAAGGCACCATGTTGGATTTTATTGACGCATTTTGCGAGCGTTTCCCGAAAAACATCGACACGCTGGAAACCCTGCTGACCGACAACCGCATTTGGAAACAACGCACGGTGGGCATAGGCGTGGTGTCGCCTGAACGTGCCTTGCAAAAAGGTTTTACAGGCGTGATGTTGCGCGGTTCGGGCGTGGAGTGGGACATTCGCAAGAAAACCCCTTACGAAGTGTACGACCAAGTGGATTTTGACATTCCTGTGGGCGTGAATGGCGATTGCTACGACCGTTATTTGTGCCGTGTCAATGAGATGCGCCAATCGGTACGAATTATCAAACAATGTGCCGACTGGTTACGCGCCAATCCGAATTTGCCCGTGATTGTGGAAGACCAAAAAGTCGCGCCACCCAAACGCACCGACATGAAAACAGGCATGGAAGATTTGATTCATCATTTCAAACTGTTTACCGAAGGCATGCACGTTCCCGAAGGCGAAACCTACACGGCGGTGGAACACCCCAAAGGCGAGTTTGGCATTTACATGATTTCCGATGGCGCAAACAAGCCGTATCGCCTGAAAATCCGCGCGCCGGGCTTTGCACATTTGCAAGGCATGGACGAAATGGCGCGTGGGCATATGCTGGCAGACGTGGTGGCGATTATCGGTACGCAGGATATTGTGTTTGGCGAAGTGGATAGATAGCTTTCAGGCAGGCTGAAAACGAGAATATATAAAAATGAGTACATTTAATGGCATTGGAACGCAATTTGTTGGCGAATGCTGTCAAGAAGAAGATGGTTCGTATATTGCAACTTATTGGTTTACGATTTTACACATTCCCATTATTCCCTTTTATAGCGCACGAATTCATGGGCAATATTCAGAAGAAGTGGCAATGGGACATTCAACTTTGACGGAGTACGAAGAATTACCGTTGTATTTTCCGCAAGTGATAAGAACGTATGCTTATTTAGCCATGATTGTCGGTTTGTATCATTTTATTCAAACTAAATTCAAAGCTGGCGATAGTAACCCACTGATTTGGATAGGTTTAGCATTACCGCTTTTAGCTTTGCCTTGGATTATGCGTTATTTTGCACGGAAAAAAGCAGGTTGGCGTTAAAAATAGGCAAAACGATTTTTCAGGCAGCCTGAACGGTTTTTTTATGGAGTGGAACAAATGAAATATGGAATGATTGGATTGTTATTTGTTTTGTCGGCGTGTGCAGTTCAGCCACATCAGGCAGAGTTGGTTTCTGCTCCAACTAAACCTGTGGATAAGTTTGATACATGGCTTAATTCGGAAATTCAACGCGATAAAATGTTTGAATTTAAACAACGTGTTAAGTAAAATGTTTTGCAATAGTTTTTCAGGCAGCCTGAAAAGCCATTCATGAAAATATACGATGAATTATCAAGAAATTTTTGCTGATAAAATTGTTGAACAAATTGGCGCAGCATTGGCGAAATTACCCCAAAAAACACGCGATGATGTTTATGCTTTGTCTTTTTGGGTAAGTGGTGGTGATGAGTGGTTGCCTAGTTTGTTGGTTAGCTACAATACATATCAACAAGTTCAAGAAAATGAAAATAATACGCTTAAACAAGATGATGAAGCCAAATGGAATTTCGCCTATTGGTTGCAAGATGAAGCGGAATTGTTTTGTGTGAATTTGTATCAAAATAATCAAGAA
Source organism: Alysiella crassa DSM 2578 (assembly GCF_000745955.1). Lineage (GTDB taxonomy): Bacteria > Pseudomonadota > Gammaproteobacteria > Burkholderiales > Neisseriaceae > Simonsiella > Simonsiella crassa. The sequence goes on from NZ_JQKH01000037.1 coordinate 8,087, forward strand.
CTTGAAACTTGGTTGCAGCATTCATCGTTTGCTTACACGGAAGATGAATTTGAAAGCATTTTTGATGATGACGGCAATGATGATGTTGAAGACAAATCAAGCGAATTTTATGAAGCCTTTGTGGAAACTCAAATTGCTGTGGTGCAGCGTTTGTTTGATGAAAATGTGATTGCTGATGTGTTTGGGCAAAATATCCCCGTTATCATTCATTCATTGGAATATTATGATGAACCGCTTTCATGGACTGAACGTGCTAATCCCAAAGGTTTGGCAGATGAGTTTTTAAATTATTGGCGTAAGCAATAAACCTTTTTCAGGTAGCCTGAAAATCAAATTATTATTTTATTAGGATTACAAAATGTTATCCGCACAATCATTAAAAGAAATTGACATTGAATTAGCCAAATACCCCGCCGACCAACGCCGCAGTGCGGTGATGGGTGCATTGCGGATTGCCCAAGTGGAATTGGGCTGGCTGAAACCCGAAACCATTGAATTTGTGGCAAATTACATTGGCATACCTGCCATTGCCGCTTATGAAGTGGCAACGTTCTACAATATGTACGATTTGCAACCTGTAGGCAAATACAAGCTCACGGTTTGCACCAACCTGCCGTGTGCCTTGCGCGGTGGCGTGGACGCAGGCGAATACCTGAAACAAAAACTGGGCATAGGCTATGGCGAAACCACCGCAGACGGCAAATTCACGCTGGTAGAAGGCGAGTGCATGGGCGCGTGTGGCGATGCCCCCGTTATGCTGTTGAACAACCACAAAATGTGCAGCTTTATGGACGCGGCAGCGATTGATAAGAAATTGGCGGAATTGCAGTAAGGCTTTTTTCAGGCTGCCTGAAACGAAGTTCAGCGTAGCTAAAACCACACTACACCGTCATTCTCACGTAGGTGGGAATCCAAAGTTAGGCTACACCAACTTGTAATTTAATAAGCAAATAGTTGAATTAAATTAATAAAAAAATTCAGGCAGCTTGAAAGGTTACAAAATGACTGCACACCCACTCACACGGCAGCCTGCGGTTTACATTTTGGCAAGTGGGCGCAATGGGACTTTGTATATTGGCGTTACCATGAATTTGCCTGAACGCATTTGGCAACATAAACAAGGTGTCTCGCTCGATGGTTTTACAGCGAAATATGGTGTGGATAAATTGGTTTGGTATGAAGTTTCTGCCACCATGCCCGAAGCGATTGCCAAAGAAAAAGCCATGAAAAAATGGCGCAGAGAATGGAAAATTCGTTTAATTGAAGAACAAAACCCCGATTGGTTGGATTTGTTTGGTGGATTGCTTGCGTGAAATATTTGATTTTTCAGGCAGCCTTTCATTACCCTACAAAATAAAAACATCGTCATTCCCGCGTAGGCGGGAATCCAACATTGAGTTACACAAACTTTTGTTTCTTAAAGTTAAAAATAGATTCCCGCCTACGCGGGAATGACGGCAGTGTGAGAGATTGTTGGCAATAAACAAATTGATTTTTCAGGCTGCCTGAAAATAAAATAAATAGGTAGAAAACATGGCAATTTATCAATCAGGCGTGATTTTTGAAAACGTCCCCACACAAGACCCCAACTGCTGGACGCTCGCTGCTTACCAAGCGCGTGGCGGTTACAGCGCGTTACGCAAAATTTTGACCGAAAAAATCCCCCAAAACGACATCATTGACGAAGTGAAAACTTCGGCTTTGCGCGGTCGCGGTGGCGCAGGTTTCCCAACAGGCTTGAAATGGAGCTTTATGCCGCGCTCCTTCCCAGGTGCGAAATATGTGGTCTGCAACACAGACGAGGGCGAACCAGGCACATTCAAAGACCGCGACATCATCATGTTCAACCCCCACGCGCTGATTGAAGGCATGATTATCGCGGGCTATGCCATGGGAGCGGCATCGGGTTACAACTACATTCATGGCGAAATTTTTGAAGGCTATCAACGCTTTGAAGCCGCATTAGCCGAAGCCCGTCAAGCAGGCTTTTTGGGCAAAAACATCATGGGCTTGGGCTTTGATTTTGAGCTGTATGCCCATCATGGCTATGGCGCGTACATTTGTGGCGAAGAAACCGCCTTGTTGGAAAGTTTGGAAGGCAAAAAAGGTCAGCCACGTTTTAAACCGCCATTCCCAGCCAGTTATGGTTTGTATGGCAAACCCACCACCATCAACAACACGGAAACGTTTGCCTCCGTGCCGTTCATCATCAAAGATGGCGGACAAAAATTCTTGGCGCAGGGCGTGGAAGGCGCAGGCGGCACGAAACTGTTTTCCATTTCAGGACACGTTGAACGTCCTGGCAATTACGAAGTGCCGCTCGGTACGCCATTTGCCGAATTGTTGGCGATGGCGGGCGGTATGCGTGGCGGTAAGAAATTGAAAGCCGTGATTCCTGGTGGTTCGTCTGCCCCCGTTTTGCCTGCCGATATCATGATGGCGTGCAATATGGATTATGATTCCATTGCCAAAGCTGGCTCAATGCTCGGTTCGGGCGCGGTGATTGTGATGGACGAAGACGTTTGTATGGTCAAAGCATTGGAACGTTTGGCGTATTTCTATCACGAAGAATCATGTGGGCAATGTACGCCTTGCCGCGAGGGAACAGGCTGGCTGTATCGCGTGGTACACCGCATTGCGACTGGCAAAGGTCGCCCCGATGATTTGGATTTGCTGGACAGCGTGGGCAACAATATGGCTGGACGCACCATTTGCGCGTTGGCGGACGCGGCGGTGTTCCCCGTTCGCAGTTTTACCAAGCATTTCCGCGCTGAATTTGAGCATTATATTGAGCATGGCAAGCCGATGAAAGAACATAAGTGGGGTGGGTGGTAAAGCTTTTTCAGGCTGCCTGAAAGGTAATTTTGTAAGTGATTGAGTTGAAATTACTTGACCTAGCAGAGCAACAAGACCCAATTGCGTATGATGAAATCATCAATAAAATTCAGAATATTGAATTAAAAAAAGATTTATCTACATTGATTTATGCTTTATCGTATTATCCTAGTGAGCCTATTTTTGAATGGATAATAGATTGGATTTTGTCAGGTAGTTGGGAAGTGGCACATCAAGCTTGTTTATTGCTTGATAATATTGATGAATTATCAGGGCAACGTGTCAATTGTGCGTGGGATAAAATTCAGGCTGCCTTAAAATCAACAGAATTGGAAGATTGGCGCAGAAATTTGATTGAAAATGAAGTTTTGGTGTGTTTTGAATAACTATTTCAGGCAGTAGAGTAGGGTGCGCCATGCGCACCAAACACATTGAAATATTAAATCATCGCTGTAAAAAATGGTGCACATGGCGCACCCTACAAATGGGATAGATTATTGGAAGATTGATTGATTTCAGGCTGCCTGAAAAATCTGTTCCCAAAAAAAAATAATGAAACGCTGCCCCTTTTTCAGGCAGTCTGAAACAAATTTCTTTTAAATATAAAAAAGTAACTAGGAAACAACCATGTTACAAATCCAAATAGACGGTAAACAAACCCAAGTCAAACAAGGCACGACCGTGATTGAAGCGGCGCACCAGCTTGGCACTTACATTCCGCATTTTTGTTATCACAAAAAGCTGTCCATTGCCGCCAACTGCCGCATGTGCTTGGTGGATGTGGAAAAAGCCCCCAAACCCCTGCCTGCCTGTGCCACGCCTGTTACAGACGGCATGGTGGTGCATACCCATTCCGCCAAAGCCAAACAGGCGCAACAAGGCGTAATGGAATTTTTGCTGATAAATCACCCACTTGATTGCCCCATTTGCGACCAAGGTGGCGAATGCCAGTTGCAAGATTTGGCGGTGGGCTATGGCAAATCAGGCAGCCGCTATCAAGAAGAAAAACGCGCCGTAGTCGGCAAAGACATGGGGCCTTTGGTTTCGGCTGCCGAAATGAGCCGTTGTATTCATTGCACGCGCTGTGTGCGTTTCACCGAAGAAATCGCGGGCATGCAAGAAATCGGCATGGCACACCGCAGCGAGTTTTCCGAAATCATGCCTTTTATCGGCAAGGCGGTGGAAACCGAATTGTCGGGCAATGTGATTGATTTGTGTCCTGTGGGTGCTTTGACCAGCAAGCCGTATCGTTACGATTCGCGCTCGTGGGAATTGTCGCGCCGCAAATCCATTTCCGCGCATGACGCTTTGGGCAGCAATCTCATTGTTCAAACGAAAGACCACACCGTGCGCCGCGTGTTGCCGCTTGAAAATGAAGCGATTAACGAATGCTGGATTGCCGACCGCGACCGTTTCGCCTATGAAGGCTTGTACCACGAAAGCCGTTTGACCACGCCGAAAATCAAACACGGCGGCGAATGGCGCGATGTGGATTGGACAACCGCTTTGGAATATGTGCGCCATACCCTTGATTGCATTGCCAAAGAAGACGGCAAAGAGCAAATTGCCGTGTGGGCAAACCCCATGAATACGGTGGAAGAACTGTATTTGGCGAAAAAATGGGCGGACGGTTTCGGTGTGAAAGCGATGACTTCACGTTTGCGTGAAAACGACAGCCGTCTTTCAGGTAGCCTGCAAGGGGCGCAATGGCTGGGTCAAACGATTGAACAGCTTGCTGCTTGCGAAGCGGTGTTGATTGTGGGCGCGAATTTGCGTAAAGAACAGCCGCTTTTAACCGCCCGTTTGCGCCGTTCAGCCAAAGAAGGCATGGCGTTAAGCGTGGTGGCAGCAAGCCGTGAAACTTTGCATATGCCTTTATTAACACAAGATATTTTGCACCCAAATGAGTGGGCAAATTATCTGAATAATTTGGCTGAATATACCGATTACACGATTTCAGGCAGCCTGAAAAACGCGCAAAACGCAGCGATTATTTTGGGCGCAGATGTGCAAAATCACCCTGATTACGCAGGCATTTACGCGGCAGCGCAAAAATTGGCGCAAGCCACTGGTGCGACTTTGGGCATTTTGCCGCAGGCTGCCAACAGCGTGGGCGCAGACGTGTTGGGCGTGAACCAAACGCCGATGACTTCCATGTTGGCTGCACCGAAAAAAGCGGTGTTGTTGCTGAATGTTGAGCCTGAAATAGATGTTTTGGGTGGCGTGGAAGCGATGGCAGCGTTGAAACAAGCGGCGACCGTGATGGCGTTTACCGCTTATGAAAGCAAGGCTTTGTTGGACGTTTGCGATATTTTATTGCCGATTGTGCCGTTTACCGAAACATCAGGCAGCTTTATCAATATGGAAGGGCGTTTGCAGTCATTCCATGGTGTCGTGAAAACTTTGGGCGAAGCGCGTCCATTGTGGAAAGTGTTGCGCGTGTTGGGCAATGTGTTTGACGTGCAAGGTTTTGATTTTAATAGCAGCGAAGAAGTATTAGCCGAAGCGATTAAACCCAACACGCTGCCTGAAAAATTGAATAATCACAGCATTTTGACCGCCATCAGCACCCAACCGCAAACCGATAAATTGGTGCGCGTGGGCGGCGTGGGCATTTACCACAGCGACCCGATTGTGCGCCGTGCTGTGTCTTTGCAACAAACCAGCCACGCGGCAACGCCCGAAGCCAAAATCCATCCTAACACCTTGACGGTATTTGGTTTACAAGATGGCGAACAGGTGTTTGCCAAACAAAACGGTGCGGCGGAATTGGTAACGGTTCGTGCTGATGCAGGGCTGGCTGAAAATGTGGTTTACCTGCCATTGCACCCTGAAAATGCCGCTTTGGGCGGTTTGATGAACAGCATTGAATTGACGAGGGCATAATCATGCAAGAGTGGTTTCAAACCCTGTTTGCCACAACTTTGGGCTTGGGCGAAATGGGGACAACGATTGGTTTAATCGTGTCCATTATCGTGAAAATCGTGTTGATTTTAGCCCCATTGATTTTGACGGTGGCGTATCTCACTTATTTTGAACGCAAAGTGATTGGTTTCATGCAATTGCGTACAGGTCCAAACGTAGTCGGACCTTGGGGCTTGATTCAGCCCTTTGCGGACGTGTTGAAACTGTTGTTCAAAGAAGTAACGCGCCCAAGTTTGTCCAATAAAGCCTTGTTTTATATTGGTCCTATGTTGTCGCTTGCGCCTGCATTTGCGGCGTGGGCGGTAATTCCATTTAATGAAGAATGGGTGTTGGCTAATGTGGACGCAGGTTTGCTGTATATTTTGATGATTACATCGTTGTCGGTTTACGGCGTGATTATTGCAGGCTGGGCGAGTAATTCTAAATATGCGTTTTTGGGCGCGATGCGTTCATCGGCGCAAACGATTTCATATGAAATTGCCATGTCAGCCGCTTTGGTGTGCGTGATTATGGTTTCAGGCAGCCTGAATTTTAAAGAGATTGTGGCGGCACAAGCGAGCGGCATTGCGGGCGGTTCGATTTTTTCGTGGAACTGGTTTACTTTGTTCCCCGCGTTTTTGGTTTATCTGATTTCGGCGGTGGCGGAAACCAACCGCGCCCCATTTGACGTGGCGGAAGGCGAATCGGAGATTGTCGCAGGTTTCCACGTTGAATATTCAGGTTTTGCGTTTGCCTTGTTTTTCTTGGCGGAATACATTTTCATGATTTTGATTGGCGCACTCACGGCAATCATGTTTTTGGGTGGTTGGCTGTCGCCATTTCCACAAAGTTGGGGCGTGATTGGCGCACCCAGCGCGTTTTGGATGTTTGCGAAAATGGCGTTTGTGCTGTATGGCTATTTGTGGATACGCGCCACATTCCCACGCTACCGCTACGACCAAATCATGCGTTTGGGCTGGAAAATTTTGATTCCTGTGGGCTTTATCTGCATTGCGGTATTGGCTGGCTGGATGGCTTCGCCGTTGAGTTTGTGGAAATAATTTCCCCCACCCTAACCCCAGACCTGCCAAGTTCTCATCGTGTCGCAGGGGCGGATTTTATATCCGCCCTGTGGGAAGTACCACAATTCAAATATCGTAGAAAGGGCAGATATGAAATCTGCCCCTACGAAGTACAAAACTTGGCAAGTCTGCACCCTAGCCCTCCCCCGCAAGCAGGGGAGGGGATAGGTTGTTGCAGTGCAAATATTGTTGGCATATCTGCCAAAAGATTTTTCAGGCAGCCTGAAAACCATTTACCAATTGATTTTTAAATAAAAAAACCACTACCAAAAGGGTAGGAACAACATTATGGCAAATTTAGTCAAAACCTTTTTACTGGGCGAGTTGGTTAAAGGCATGGGCGTAACGCTCAAAAACTTTTTCGCTCGCAAAGACACGATTTACTTCCCCGAAGAAAAAACCCCGCAATCGGTGCGTTTTCGCGGCTTGCACGCGCAAAGACGTTATCCGAATGGCGAAGAGCGTTGCATTGCCTGCAAATTGTGCGAAGCGGTTTGCCCTGCGATGGCAATCAACATTGAATCCGAACAGCGCGAAGACGGCACACGCCGTACCACGCGCTACGACATTGATTTAACCAAATGTATTTTCTGCGGATTTTGCGAAGAAGCCTGCCCTGTGGACGCGATTGTGGAAACCCACATCTTTGAATACCACGGCGAAAAACGTGGCGACTTGCACATGACCAAACCCATTTTGCTGGCAATCGGCGACAAATACGAAGCCGAAATCGCCAAACGCAAAGCGGCTGACGCGCCGTATCGTTAATGTATTTTCAGGCTGCCTGAAAAGTAGGGTGCAACTTGTTGCACCATGCAAAAACATTGTTTAGTGCAATAAATTGCACCCTACGCCCCATTTTGATTAAAAAGAAAGCATCAACATGACTTTCCAACTTGCTTTATTTTACTTTATTGCTGCCGTGATTTTATTTGGCGCACTCAAAACCGTTACCGCAAAAAACCCCGTTCATGCGTCCCTGTATTTGGTGCTGACGTTTTGTATGTCGGCAATGATGTGGCTGCTTATGCAAGCGGAATTTTTGGGCATCACGCTGGTGGTGGTGTATGTGGGCGCGGTGATGGTGCTGTTCCTGTTTGTGGTCATGATGTTGAACATAGACGTGGAAGAAATGCGCAAAGGTTTTTGGCGCAACGCCCCTGCCGCGTTTACCGTGGGTGTGTTGATGGCTTTGGTGCTGATTGCCGTGTTGCTTGCGCCCGACACCAATTTGTCGGTGTATGGCGACATGAAAACCATTCCTGCCGATTACAGCAATGTGCGCGATTTGGGTAAACAGCTCTATACCACCTATTTGTTGCAATTTGAATTGGCGGCGGTGCTGCTGGTGTTGGGCATGGTGGCAGCCATTGCTTTGGTACACCGCAAATCCACCAATGAAAAATACATCAACCCTGCCGACCAAGTGAAAGTGAACGCAGCAGAAGGGCGTTTACGCATGGTCAAAATGGCTGCCGAAGTGCAAGTCCCCAAAAACACGCAGCCTGACAATACGGAGAACCAAGCATGATTACCTTGACCCATTATCTTGTTTTAGCAGCACTTTTGTTTGGGATTAGCGCAATGGGCATTTACATGAACCGCAAAAACGTATTGGTGTTGCTGATGTCTATTGAATTGATGTTGCTGGCGGTAAATTTCAATTTTATTGCCTTTTCGCAATATTTGGGCGACACGGCTGGGCAGATTTTCGTGTTTTTCGTGCTGACGGTGGCGGCAGCAGAAAGTGCGATTGGTTTGGCGATTATGGTGCTGGTGTTCCGCAACCGACAAACGATTAACGTTACCGAATTGAATACGCTGAAAGGCTAATAACCATCTATTCTCTCCCCCGCAAGCAGGGGAGGGAACAAATTGCAGCACAATTAAGTTTTCAGGCAGCCTGAAAGGTCAAAAATCATGTTCAGCGAAACCGATATTTTAACCGCTACCAATGGCGCACGATTGCTGTATTTATTGGCGACTTGCGGCAGCGCGGCAATCGGTTCGTGGCTGTATCAAAGCCTGTTTTCGCTGACGGTTACGCGCAATGAAATCATCATGAGTGCATTGGCTGGCGTGGTGTTTTTCCTGTTTCCAGTGGGTATGTTTTTTTGGAATATTTATTTTGCGCTGATTGGCGGTTTGAGTTTCGGATTTGCCGTAACGCGTAGATTGGAAATTGCCAACGGAAAACGCGATAATTTTTGAATTTCAGGCAGCCTGAAAAAACAAAAGGAGCATAATCATGCAAACTTTGAATATTCATGACGTACCCAACCATTTATTGCGTTTAACCGATTTGGGCGAGCCGTTTATCATTGCCCAAGCGGGTAAGCCATTGGCAAAAGTGTTGCCTTATACAGAAACCGAAACCCAACCCAAGCGAATTGGTTTTTTGAAAAATATTGCTGTTTCCGATGATTTTGATGATGTAGGTGGCGATGAAATTGCCGCTTTGTTTGCAGGTGCAGATGATGAAATACTTGCTTGATACGCATATTCTATTGTGGGCGGCAAGCGATAGTCCAAAACTTAATTTGGCTATCAGACAAATTTTAGAAAATAAAAACAACGAATTGTATTTTAGCGTGGTCAATATTTGGGAAATTGCCATTAAAAAAAGCATAGGTAAATTGCATTTGCCCATTCCGACATCGGCATTTCGCCGTTTGTTGTTGGAAAATGGTTATCGTGAATTGGCAATCACTGGCACACACGCGATGGCAACCGAGACCTTGCCATTTATCCACAATGACCCGTTTGACCGAATGTTGATTGCACAAGCACAACAAGAAGGTTTATTGCTATTGAGTGCCGACAGTAAAGTGCAGGCTTATGGCGATTGTGTGGCAAAAATTTAATTTTCAGGCAGCCTGAAAATACGCCGCAAAACAAAAAATTTAGCTGAAAAAGTTTTTAAAAATCAAAAAAGGTTCAATCAAATGAACGACATGACTTTATATTTAATCATCGCGCTCACGCCATTGGTGGGCTGTTTGCTGGCAGGCTTGTTTGGCAATCAAATCGGACGGCGTGGCGCACACACCGCCACCATTTCAGGTGTGGCGATTTCCGCGCTGTTGTCTGCCTATGTGCTGTACGGCTTTGCGACTGGCACACGCGCCAAGTTTGACGAAAACGTGTACACATGGCTCAGCATGGGCGGTGTGGATTTTTCGGTCGGCTTTCTCGTGGACAGCTTAACCGCCATGATGATGGTGGTGGTAACGTCCGTGTCGCTGATGGTGCATATTTACACCATCGGCTACATGCACGATGAAAAAACGGGCTACCAACGCTTTTTCAGTTACATTTCTTTGTTTACATTCAGCATGTTGATGCTGATTATGTCCAACAACTTCATTCAACTGTTTTTCGGTTGGGAAGCGGTGGGCTTGGTGTCGTATTTGCTGATTGGCTTTTATTTCAAACGCGACAGCGCGATTTTCGCTAACTTAAAAGCGTTTCTCGTGAACCGCGTGGGCGATTTCGGCTTTTTGCTGGGCATAGGCTTGGTGTTGGGCTATTTCGGTGGTAGCCTGCGTTATGCGGACGTGTTCGCCTATTTGCCCAATGTGGTCGGCATGCAATTTTTGGGTACGGACTTGATTACCGTAACTTGTCTGTTGCTGTTTGTGGGTGCGATGGGTAAATCCGCGCAATTTCCTTTGCACGTTTGGCTGCCTGATTCCATGGAAGGTCCTACGCCCATTTCCGCGCTGATTCACGCGGCAACGATGGTTACGGCAGGTTTGTTTATGGTGTCGCGCATGTCGCCCATGTACGAATTGAGTACCACTGCGTTGAGCGTCATCATGATTATTGGTGCGATTACCGCCTTGTTTATGGGCTTTCTTGGCACAATCCAAAACGACATTAAGCGCGTGATTGCCTATTCCACCTTGTCGCAACTGGGATACATGACGGTGGCGTTGGGCGTGTCGGCTTATTCCATTGCCATGTTTCATGTGATGACGCACGCGTTTTTCAAAGCCTTGCTGTTTTTGGCGGCAGGCAGCGTGATTATCGGCATGCACCACGACCAAGACATGCGCCACATGGGTAATTTGCGTAAATACATGCCGATTACTTGGATTACCATGTTGTTGGGCAATTTGTCGCTGATTGGTACGCCTTTGTTTTCAGGCTTTTATTCCAAAGATTCCATTATTGAAGCGGTGAAATTCAGCAATTTAACGGGTAGCGGTTTTGCCTATTTTGCGGTGTTGGCGAGCGTGTTTGTAACCGCATTTTATGCGTTCCGTCAATACTTTATCGTGTTTCACGGCAAAGAGCGTTGGCGCGAAACCGACCACAGCGCACACCATCATGCCGATGAACACGCCCATCACGAACACGATGCGGACGACAACCACGACCATCATCACGGCTTGTCGCCCAACGACAATCCGCATGAAAGCCCTTGGGTGGTAACTTTCCCCTTGATTTTCTTGGCGATTCCGTCTGTGTTGGTGGGTGCATTGACGATTGAGCCTTTGTTGTATGGCGATTTCTTTAAAGATGTGATTTATGTGAATCACGAAGCGCACCCTGTGATGAGCCACATGGCGGAACATTATCATGGCATTTTCGGCATGGTAACGCATAGCTTGGTTAGCCCTGTGTTGTACTTGGCGATTGCGGGCGTGGTGGCAGCGTGGTTCTTGTATGTGAAAGCACCGCATTTGCCCGCGAAAATTCAGGCAGCCTGCAAACCAATTTACACCTTATTGGACAACAAATATTATTTGGACACCTTGTATTTCAACGTGTTTGCCAAAGGCAGCCGCGCATTGGGCAATTTCTTCTGGAAAGTGGGCGACACGATGATTATTGACAACGGCATTGTGAACAATTCCGCCAAACTGGTGGGCAACATTGCCGCGCAAGTCCGCAAAGCGCAGACGGGTTTCATCTACACTTATGCGGCGGTGATGGTGGCTGGGGTGCTGGTGTTGATTGTGGCGTTTTTCTGGAATTTGTGGTTTAAATGATGTTTCAGGCTGCCTGAAAATAAATTGAGGTTATTCACGATGAAAATTATCAGCTATGTTGTTAAGTATGATTATGGTTTTGCACCTAATCCTTATCACGGTTTTTTAACTTTGGCGACTTGTAAGCCTGTTATTCGTTCAAATGCTGAAATTGGTGATTTAAATTATTGGAACAGGGTCTGTTTCTGGTATAGGTATTAATAAATTGATTTATGCAGCGATTATTTCAGAGGTGGTTACAACTGAAGAATATTCAATCAATCCACGTTTTGAAGTGAAGAAACCAAAAGACACCAATGCTAAAACGAGACGTGGCGATAATATTTATTACAAAATAAATAATGAATGGAAACAGTTAGAAAATAATTTTCATGGCGAGTATGAATTTGAAAGCGATTTATCATCTGAACGTATTTTGATTTGCGATGATTTTTGGTATTTTGGTAACCAAGCTCCTTTAATTCCACAAGAGTTTTTAGGGATTATTAAAGAAAAACAAGGTATTAAATATACTGATGATAAAGTTGTTGTAAACAATTTTATCGCATGGTTAAAAACTTTTAAACAAGGAGAATTGGGTTCTCCTAGTAGTTTGGATAATACTTTTCAGGCTGCCTGAAACGCAGTTTCAATAAAAAATTTTAAATAAAGAAAACAGGCTAAAACTATGTTTTTCAACAACTTACTCAGCTTGGCAATCTGGGTGCCGATTGTGGCAGGCGTGCTGGTCTTGGCAACAGGGTCAGACAGCCGCGCACCGTTGGCACGCATATTGGCGTTTTTGGGCGCGGCGGCGGGCTTTTTGGTTACGCTGCCCCTGTTCACGCAATTTGACCGTGCCAATGGCGGCTACCAGTTTACCGAATTGCACGCTTGGATACCCGCGCTTAATCTCAACTACGCGCTGGGCGTGGACGGCATTTCCGTGCTGTTTGTGATTTTGAATGCCTTCATCACGCTGATGGTGGTGTTGGCTGGCTGGGAAGTCATTCAGCACAAAACCGCGCAATATATGGCGGCATTTCTGATTATGTCAGGCTTGATTAACGGCGCATTTGCCGCGCAAGACGCGATTTTGTTCTATGTGTTTTTTGAAGCCATGCTCATTCCGCTTTACCTGATTGTCGGTATGTGGGGTGGCCCAAGACGCGTTTATGCGGCAATGAAGTTGTTTTTGTATACATTGCTCGGCTCGCTGTTGATGTTGGTGGCGTTGATTTATTTGGGTTATCAAGCCAAAAGTTTTGCCATTGCCGATTTGCAAGCGATTAAGCAGATTCCTTTGGGCGTGCAACAGGTGTTGTTTGTCGCGTTTTTCCTGTCGTTTGCGGTGAAAGTGCCGATGTTCCCTGTGCATACTTGGCTGCCTGATGCCCACGTTGAAGCCCCAACGGGCGGCTCTATGGTGTTGGCGGCGATTACGCTGAAAATCGGTGCATACGGTTTCTTGCGCTTTATTTTGCCGATTTTGCCCGATGCGTCTCGCTATTTTGCGCCTGCGGTGGTGGTGTTGAGCCTGATTGCCGTGATTTACATCGGCATGGTCGCGCTGGTGCAAACCGATATGAAAAAGCTGGTGGCGTATTCATCAATCAGCCACATGGGTTTTGTAACGCTGGGTATTTTCCTGTTTGCAGGACTGTTTTCAGGCAGCCCTTTGGGCGAATTGAACACCTGGGGCTTGCACGGTGCGATTGTGCAAATGATTTCACACGGTTTTGTGTCTGCCGCCATGTTTATGTGCATAGGCGTGATGTATGACCGCTTGCACACACGCAATATTGCCGATTACGGTGGCGTGGTAAACGTGATGCCCAAATTTGCCGCATTCATGATGTTGTTTGGCATGGCGAATGCAGGTTTGCCTGCGACTTCGGGTTTTGTTGGCGAATTCATGGTGATTATGGGCGCGGTGAAAGTCAATTTGTGGATAGGTTTATTGGCGGCATTCACGCTGATTTATGGCGCGGCATACACCTTGTGGATGTACAAACGCACCATTTTTGGCGAAATCACCAACCCCGAAGTGGCAGAAATGAAAGACATCAACTGCCGTGAATTTGCCATTTTGGCGATTTTGGCGGTGGCGGTATTGGGCATGGGCGTGTATCCCGAGCCATTTGTGGCGGTGGTGCAGCAAGCCGCACAAGATTTGATTGCCCAAGTGGCACAAAGCAAGATTTGAGGTGATGTATGAATTGGAATTGGACAGATTTGAATATTGCCGCCGCCACGCCTGAAATCGTGCTGCTGACGGGGTTATTTGCTGTGTTGTTGGCGGATTTGTGGACGAGCGAAAAAAATCGTTACATTACCCATGTTTTGAGTACTATTGTGCTGCTGGCGGCAGCCTGTGGACAGTGGGCGGTATGGACAAATGAGCCGATTGCCGCGTTTTCAGGCAGCTATATTGCCGATGGCGTGTCGCAAATCAGCAAAATCGCCATTTATTTGGGTACGGCTTTATTGTTTGTGTACGCCAAACCGTATAACCAAATGCGCGAATTATTCAAAGGCGAATTTTACACGCTGGCTTTATTTGCCAATGCGGGCATGGGCGTGATGATTAGCGCGGGGCATTTTTTGACGGCGTATTTGGGTTTGGAATTACTGTCTTTGTCTTTGTATGCCATGATTGCTTTGCGCCGCGAAAGCTCGGAAGCCGCAGAAGCTGCTTTGAAATACTTTGTATTGGGGGCATTGGCTTCGGGGATTTTGCTGTACGGTATTTCTATGGTGTACGGTGCGACAGGCAGCCTGCAATTTAGCGAGATTTTTCAGGCTACCCAAAATGGTACAGCCAATGTTTGGTTATTGAAACTGGGCGTGTTGTTTATTGTGGCGGCGGTGGCGTTTAAATTTGGTGCTGCGCCGTTCCACATGTGGGTGGCGGACGTGTATCAAGGTGCGCCAACTTCCATCGCGGCGTTTGTGGGTTCTGTGCCGAAAATTGCGGCAACTGTGTTCACATTCCGCATTATGGTGGGCGGTTTGTTGTTTGAAAAAGGCGACTGGCAATTGATGTTTGCGGCGTTGGCGATTGCTTCCTTGTTGGTGGGCAATTTGGCGGCGATTATGCAAAGCAATTTGAAACGCATGTTTGCCTTCTCAACTGTATCGCACATGGGTTTTGTGTTGCTGGGCTTTTTGGGTGGCGTGATTGGCGTGGAAGCGGCAGTTTACTACGCGGTGGCGTATGCGATTATGAGTTCGGCGGGCTTTGGCGTGTTGATGTTGTTGAGCCGCGAAGGACATGAATGTGAAAACATCAGCGATTTGGCTGGCTTAAACCAACGCAATGCGTGGTACGCGCTGGTAATGCTGTTGGTGCTGTTTAGCATGGCAGGGATTCCGCCATTGATGGGCTTTTACGCGAAATTTGCGGTATTGAAGGCTTTGGTGGGTGCATCTTATGCTTGGGCGGCAGCGTTGGCGGTGTTTGCGGTGGTAATGAGTTTGATTGGTGCGTTCTACTATTTGCGCGTGGTGAAAGTGATGTATTTTGACAAAGCCAATGACCATGCGCCGATTGAAGGCGAATTGACGGCGAAATGGTTGCTGTCGTTTAATGCGGTGTTGTTGTTGATTTGGGGCGTGTTCCCGAATTCTTTGATGTCGTTTATTCAACACGCTTTGCAGATTTCGGGTTGATAAGTTAATCACTTGAATGTTTGTATGCCCCCAAAGCCATGATAGTTTTGGGGGCATAGTTTTCAGGCTGCCTTTCAGTACACGACAAAAAAAGTACAATAAAAAAAGAAGTCCGCATCAATTCAGTGGTATCGTATTAATTTTCTCACGACTAATCCAATATGACTGAATTGAGCGAACT
>NZ_JQKH01000038.1 GCF_000745955.1 Alysiella crassa DSM 2578
CGGTAATAATTTCAATGACATTTAACATCAGTTGCTCAATTGGTAAACTAAAACATCCTTCAAAATGATAGCTGGCATAGCCCCATTCACTTTCATTATTTCCCCAGCTATCCACTTTACCATTGTGAAATTTAGACACAAGCAGAAAAACCAGCAAATAAAAAACTCCTTTTTAATTCTTCATACTTTGTGCGTTCATAATTTTTATTTTTCATCATCATTTCCTTGTATTTTCAGGCTGCCTTTCAGTACACGACAATTTTTCCAATCACAAATCATGTAGGGTGCGCCGTGCGCACCAAATGACTGAATAATTTAAATATTGTGGTGGATTTGGTGCGCACGGTGCACCCTACTGTTATTTTTGTCGTGTACTGAAAGGCTGCCTGAAAAGCCAAAAAACCCTTTCAGGCAGCCTGAAAATCATCAAATCAAATTACAACAATACTTTCTCTACCCCCCCATTTTGCGCTTTTTCCACAAAATCCGCCTGCCAATTGTCGCCCAAAATTTTCTTCGCCATTTCAATCACAATATAATCCGCAGGTAAATTATTGTCGTCTTCATAGCGGCTCAAACCTTGCAAACACGCAGGGCAGGAAGTCAGCATTTTCACAGGCTCGCCTTGTGGCAAAGCAGCCAGATTTTTCTCAATTTCTTCCTGTTTGCGGAATTTCACTTGCGTGGCGATGTCGGGGCGTTTCACCGCAAACATGCCGCTTTCGCCACAACAACGGTCGCTGTTCACCACTTTTTGCCCCATTAATTCGCTGGCGAGTTTTGCTCCGTCCATGCTCTTAATCGGCGTGTGGCAAGGGTTATGGTACAAATATTGCTGCCCTTGCACCCCGTCCAGCTTAATCCCTTTTTCCAACAAAAATTCATGAATATCAACAATGCGACTATTCGGGAAAATGTCTTCAAAACGATAATCCGCCAACGCGTCATAACACGTTCCGCAGCTCACCACTACTGTTTTAATATCCAAATAATTCAAAGTGTTCGCCATGCGATGAAACAAGACACGGTTTTCTGTAACCATCTGATTGGCTTTGGCTTTGTCGCCGCCCGCATTTTGCGGATAGCCACAACACAAATAGCCCGGTGGCAGCACAGTTTGCACGCCCGCGTGATACAACATCGCCTGTGTCGCCAAACCCACTTGGCTAAACAATTTTTCCGAACCGCAGCCAGGGAAATAAAACACCACTTCCGCTTCTTCGCCCAAACTCGGATTGCGAATAATCGGAATGGTTTTATTGTCTTCAATCCCCAGCAAAGAACGCGCGGTTTTCAATGGCACATTGCGCGGCAGGGGGCGATTGATAAAATGGATAACTTGTTCTTTAATTGGTGATTTTTGCGTGGTCGCTTTCGGGGCGCGTTTTTGTTTGCCCGCGCCAATGTGAAATTGTTTGCTTAAATCGTAGCCAATATTTTGCAATTTGAAACCCGCACCGACCACGCCCATACGCAAGGCATTGACCGCCGTTGGGTTTTTCGCGTTCAAAAACGCCATGCCTGCCGCCACCGTAGGATTGAATTTGCTTTTGCCTGATTTTAAAAGGAAATGACGAATGTCCACCGTTACATCGCCAAAATCAATTTTCACAGGACATGGTTTCACGCAACGATGACACACCGTGCAATGGTCGCCAATATTGCCCAATTCATGAAAATGTTTCAGCGACACGCCGCGCCGCGTTTGCTCTTCGTACAAAAATGCTTCGGCAAGCAAACCCACGCCCAAAATTTTATTTCTGGGCGAATACAATAAGTTAGCACGCGGAACGTGGGTGGAGCAAACGGGTTTACATTTGCCGCAACGCAAACAATCTTTCACCGCATGGGTAATTTTGCCCAACGCCGATTGTTCCATAATCAGGCTTTCAAAACCCAATAATTCAAACGATGGCGTGTAGGCATGGCGCAAATCCGAGCCTTTCATTAATTTGCCGCGGTTGAAATAGCCTTTTGGGTCAATGCTTTGCTTGTAATCCCAAAATGCTTGCATTTCTTCATCGTGCATAAATTCCAGTTTGGTAATGCCAATGCCGTGTTCGCCCGAAATCACACCGTTCAGGCTGCGTGCAATATTCATAATCCGCGCAACGGCTTGATGTGCTGTTTGCAACATTTCGTAATCATCTGAATTCACAGGGATATTGGTGTGAACATTGCCATCGCCCGCGTGCATGTGCAGCGCAACAAATACACGAGAACGCACAATTTTGCTGTGGATTTTGCCCAAACCTGCCATGATTTTCGCGTCCGCATTGCCGCTGAAAATTTCGGCGAGCGGTTTCATCACATCTTCTTTGATGGAGACACGCAGCCTGAAATCACGGAATGCAATAAAACTGCTTTCATTCGTAACGGCTTCTTTTGCCACCACAATTTTGTCGCCATAACGCGCCAAATAATCCGCCAACGGCGTATCCAAATTGTCCAACAGCCATTGCCAACGCGCGCGCACTTCATTGACAAATTTCAAAGCGTATTCGGCGCGGTCGCCCAATAATTCACTTTTGGGCAATTCACTGTCAAATTGCTCCACAGGCAGGCTGCCTGAAAGATAATTCGCCAACGCGTCGCACAATTTCAATTTGTTTTGAATGGACAATTCAATATTAATCCGCTCAATGCCATCGGAATATTCGCCCAAACGCTCCAAAGGAATCACCACGTCTTCATTGATTTTAAAGGCG
Organism: Alysiella crassa DSM 2578; assembly: GCF_000745955.1. Taxonomy (GTDB): domain Bacteria; phylum Pseudomonadota; class Gammaproteobacteria; order Burkholderiales; family Neisseriaceae; genus Simonsiella; species Simonsiella crassa. The sequence goes on from NZ_JQKH01000038.1 coordinate 2,709, forward strand.
TTGGTGTGGCGGGCGATGGCGGCAGTGCGGCTGCGGTCTAACCAGAATGTTTTGCGCTGTTCGGGGGAAATGGCGATAAAGCCTTCGCCATCACGCGCTTGTGCCAATGAGACAATGTGCGCCGACGCTTCGTTTACCGCGTGTTCATCGTCCGACACAATATCGGCAATCAGCACCATTTTCGGGCGACCTTTGCCCGCCGCTTTGGTGGCGTAACCCACCGCGCGGACGTATCGCCAATCCAAATGTTCCAAACCTGCTAATCTCACCGAATCATGCGCCAACATATAATCCCGAATTTCCACAATAGACGGCGTGGCGTTGGCGACCGTGCCGAAAAATTCCAAGCAAATGGTGCGCGTGTGGGCAGGCATTTTGTGCAACACAAATGCCACGCTGGTGATAATGCCGTCTGTGCCTTCTTTTTGTACACCTGGTAAGCCGCTCAAAAATTTGTCGGTAACGTCTTTGCCCAAACCGACTTTGCGGAATTTGTTGCCTGCAATTTCCAAACGCTTGGTTTTGGCGATGGTTTTGCCGTCTTCTTTGAGTGTGTGGACGTCAAAAATGGCGGTTTCTTCATCGTGGATTTTGCCGAAATTGTGGCGCACGCGTTCAATCAACAGCCATTCGCCTTGCGGATTGACCATTTTCCAATACGCCAAATTGTCCAAAGCCGTGCCCCACAACACGGCTTTTTTACCGCCTGCGTTCATGGCGACATTGCCGCCCACGCAGGACGCGTCTGCGGAAGTCGGGTCAACGGCAAACACGAGTTTGGCGGAGGACGCGGTTTCTTCCACGCGCCGCGTTACCACGCCTGCACCGCAATGGATAATCGGGTGTTTGCCCTCCAAACCAGCGAGTTCCACATATTGCACACCATTGTGGCGGTCTAATTTTTCGGTGTTAATCACGGCGGACATTTCGTCCAAAGGCACGGCACCGCCTGTGTAACCTGTGCCACCGCCGCGTGGAATAATCGTCAATTCCAGCTCAATCAGGGCACGAACCAAAGGCGCGATTTCTTCTTCGGTGTCGGGATTAATCACGACAAAGGGGTATTCCACGCGCCAGTCGGTCGCGTCGGTAACGTGAACCACACGCGCCAAGCCGTCAAACATAATATTGTGTTTTTTGGTGATTTTGGACAGGCGCGACAAGATTTGTTCACGTTTGAGTTTGGTGGCGGCAAAGCTGCGTTCAAATTTATTGACTGCGCTTTCGGCAGCCTGAACCAGTTTCAGCACATCGGAATTGTCATCGCGGCGTTTGTTGATTTCATCAAGGCGATGGCGCATAGCTTGAACCAAAGCGGTTTGGCGTTTGGGGTGTTCCAATAAATCGTCCACCAAATACGGGTTGCGCATGACCGCCCAAATATCGCCCAACACTTCAAACAGCATACGGGCAGAACGACCTGTTTTGCGTTGTTGGCGCAGGGTTTCCAGAATTTGCCAAGCGTGTTCGCCCAGCAAACGGCTCACAATTTCCTTGTCGGAATAGGACGTGTAGTTATAGGGAATTTCGCGGATACGCGGCGCAAGTTCTGCATGTGTGGTAGCGGTCATGGTTCTTTATCCGTTATTATTGAATGGAAACGAGATTGTAAGGGATTTTTGCTTTTCAGGCAGCCTGAAAAATGGTGTTGGATAAGATGAAAAAAATTCACGCTTGTATCCATCAAAACTTTAGGCAGCCTGAAACCCCATTTTCGCGTTAAAATCTTTTTTCTTCATTTTTTAATTTTCAGGCTGCCTGAACCCTATTTATCATGCAAAAACATTTCCAAAAAGCATTAGATTCCATACAAAACAGCATTTTATATATTGTTGCCACGCCCATTGGTAATTTGGCAGACATTACGCTACGCGCCCTTGCCGTGTTGCAAACCGCCGATATGGTGTGCGCGGAAGACACGCGCGTGTCGGCGCAATTGTTGGCGGCATACGGCATTCAGGCGAAATTGCTTTCCGTGCGCGAACACAATGAGCAGCAAATGGCAGACAAAATCATCGCCGCACTTGCCGAAGGTAAACGCGTGGCGCAAATTTCAGACGCTGGCACGCCCGCCGTCTGCGACCCTGGCGCGAAATTGGTGGCGCGGGTGCGCGAAGCAGGTTTTGCGGTGGTGCCTGTGGTGGGGGCGAGCGCGGTGATGGGTGCGTTGAGCGTGGCGGGGGTGTCGGAGCCGCATTTTTATTTTCATGGCTTTTTGCCGCCCAAATCGGGCGAGCGCGTGAAATTATTGGAACAATGGCAAAATGCAAATTACCCCATCATCGCTTTTGAAACACCGCACCGAATCGCAGCAACATTGGACGATATGAACCAGATTTTTCCCAATAGAACCATTATGTTGGCAAGAGAAATCACGAAAACATTTGAAACTTTTTTGGTGGGAACGGTCAGCGAATTGCGCGAACAATTAGCCGCCGACAGCAATCAATCGCGTGGCGAAATGGTGTTGGTGATACACGCGAATGTGGTAGAAAAATCGGACACGCTGCCTGAAACGGCGCAAAATGTGATGAAAATCTTGTCCGCCGAATTGCCCACCAAACAAGCAGCAGAATTAGCCGCCAAAATCACAGGGGAAAGTAAAAAGGCTTTGTATGATTTGGCAATTTCTTGGAAAAAATAGCTTTCAGGCTGCCTTTCAGTACACGACAAAAATAACAGTAGGGTGCGCCGTGCGCACCAAATCCATCACAATATTTAAATTATTCAGTTATTTGGTGTGCAGGGCGCACCCTACATGATTTGTGATTGGCAAAATTGTCGGGTAATGAAAGGCAGCCTGAAAAGGTTTTACAAAGGTTTCAGATTGCCAAACGGTTTTTTTTTTCATACACTTGCCAATCAATTCCACAGTTCAGATAGTGAATAACAAGATGATACATGCTCACGCCCTACAAATCATCGGCAGCCGCGAGTCGCAACAAGACAGCGTTGGCAATCTCAATCTGCCCAATCATCGTCAATTATTTGTGTTGGCAGATGGCATGGGCGGACATCAAGGCGGCGAAATCGCCAGCCAAACCATTATACAAACCTTTCTCGCCTATTTCAGCCACCCGATTGAAGATGAATCCGCCAGCGAAGCACTGCACACCGCGCTCCTACGCAGCAATTCGGCTTTGCAGCAAATCATCACGCAACAGCCCGAATTAACAGGCATGGGTTCAACCCTGCTGGCTGTGTTGATAAATGATTTAACTGGGCAATTTGATTACATTAGCGTGGGCGATTCCCCCTTGTATCATCACAACGCAACAGGCAGCCTGAAACGCATTAATGCCAATCATTCCTTTGCCAACGATTTGGCGAATATGGTCAATGCAGGCGTTATCAGCACAGAAGAAGCGCAAACCCACCCTCAACGCCACGCCATCACCAGCGCCGTAACAGGCAGCCAAATTGCCAAAATTGACCAAAATTCAGGCAGCCTGCAACACGGAGAACGCTTATTGCTTGCCAGCGATGGCGTACACACTTTGTCCGACACGCAGATTGGTGAACTGATGGTAAACGCGCCCGTGTCCACCAGCACCGCCGCCTTGCTGCACGCGGTGCAAGCGCAACAATTGCCCCATCAAGACAACACCAGCGTGATTTTACTGGAATACGCCGACCATGCCGCCGCACCGCAAGGCATTCACAAAATTGAATCCCCCGCCACGATTGCCGAACCGTCTGATTTCAGGCAGCCTGAAATTGAATCGCCTGCCACGATTGCCGAATTGTCTGATTTCAGGCAGCCTGAAAAGGTGGTGCGCCATTCATCGTCTATCAAATGGCTGGTGTTGGGGCTGTTTTTGGCGGCGATGGTGGTGAGTGTGGGGGCGATACGGCTCTTGTCTGCCGATGAACGCAAACCCCATATTGAACATCTACCATCTGCACCGCCAGCCGCCGCCAGTCAAGCGAGTGAGCCGATACCTGTGGTTCAGGCTGCCAGCAGCGCGAGTGCGCTGTAAATTCATCATCACATTCATCATTAATTTTTTGGGGACGGATAAATTCAATTATCCGTCCCCAAAGATTTACATCATTTGCCCATCATCTTCTACCGTAATCGGTATTTTTTGAAAATACAATAAATCATGCGTTTGGCGATTGCTGACCAAATCTGCCAAAGTAAACCCGTCCAAATACGTCAAAAACGCTTTCATGCCTCCGTGCAACACATTCGCCAAACGGCAATTGGGTGTCAGAATGCACTCATTGTGTTCGCCAAAACATTCCACCACCGTCAATGGTTCCATGTGTCGCACCACCGCGCCCACCGAAATGCTGTTTGCCGCGCGTGCCAAACGTAAGCCGCCGCCTTTGCCACGAATGCTGTGCAAAAAACCACCCTTAACCAATGCCGTTACCACTTTCATCAGATGGCTTTTGGAAATATTGTAAGTATCTGCAATGGTTGAAATATTGACCAAATTGTCGTCATTTACGGCGGCATAAATCAAGACACGCAGCGCGTAATCGGTTTGTTGGGTTAAATACATGGTTGCGATTTGTCCTTTAAAGTTGCATAATTTATGCACATTATACGCCTAAACATTTTCCTAAAACTTTCACTCAAATCAAACAAAATTCACAGGAAATCCGATTCATGAAACCACTCAAACGCCACCCTGAATTGATACATTTGTCCCAAGAACATCATCATTCACTTTCCCTGTGTGCTCGTATTCTGCGCGACCCTACGCAAAATTATCAAGCAGAAATTAGCGCACATTATATTGATTTAGAAAAACATTTGCTAGCAGAAGAAACGCAATTTGCCCCACTTTGGCATACTTTACCTGATTCCAGTTTACGCGCCCGTTTTGAAGCGGAACACGCCGAATTGCGCCGTTTGTTTCAGGCTGCCGAATTTGATAATGCAGACTGGAATCGCGCTTTTGCCACTTTGTTGCGCGACCATGCGCGATTTGAAGAACGGGAATTGTTTGAAGCATTGGCGCAATATGCCTTGCCTAAATTTCAGGCAGCCTGATAAAAAATAATTTTATTTAAGGAACTCAAAATGTTACAAAAAATAATGAATCACCCCATTTGGGCGATGGCATTTCGTCCCTTTTATTTGCTGGCGGCGGCTTATGGGGTAATTTCTATTTTATTATGGGGATTTGGTTACACAGGCACCAGCGCATTGCCTGCGCAATATTGGCACGCACATGAGATGATTTGGGGTTATTCGGGTGCGGTGGTGGTGGCATTTTTGCTGACGGCGGTGGCGACTTGGACGGGGCAACCGCCTGTGCGTGGCAAATTTTTAATGGTGTTGGTGGGATTGTGGTTATTGGCGCGTTTGACGATTTTTTTCGGCACAGCCATTAATGTGAGTTATATTGCAGGTACGCTATTTTATTGGTTGGCGGCGGTGGGGATGGGTATTTCGGTGGTAAAAAGTCAAAATTCGCGCAATTATATTGCCGTGTTTGCCCTGTTTATATTTGGTTTAACGCATGCTGTGTTTCATGCGTATTTAGAGCCGTTTCACCCCATTGAATTACATAATGGTTTGTTGGCTGGTTTGGTGATGGTGTCGGGATTTATTGGTTTAATTGGCAACCGAATTATTCCTTTTTTTACCGCACGCAGATTGAATGTGGAACAGGTAGCCACACCGATGTGGGCGATGTTGGCGGCTTTGGTATTGCCGATGATGATGGCGACTTTGTTGATGTTTCAGGCTGCCTTGTGGTTGGCGGGGGTATTAGGCTTGGTTGGGGGCGTATTGGGTTTAGTACAATCAGTGCGTTGGTTTCACAAAGGGGTGTTGCCTGAAAGCATGTTGTGGATTTTACACGCAGGTTATGCGGCGGCGAGTTTGGGTTTGCTGGTGTTGGGCGTGGCGCAATTTTCGGGAGGATACAATCAGTTAGCCAGTTTAGGGGTGCATTTGATTGCGGTGGGCGGCATTGGTTTGCTGACCATCGGCATGATGACGCGCACCGCGCTGGGACACACCGCTCGCCCACTTTATCCAGCCCCCAAGGGTTTAACGCTAGCCTTTTGGTTGATGGTAGCGGCAACTGTGTTACGTAGCGTATCGGCATTATTGATGACGGTAAATGCGACCGCTTATGTGCATTCTTATCGCACGGCGGCGGTGTTGTTTGCAGCGAGTTTGCTGATTTTTTTCTGGCGATACGCGCCTTGGCTCACCCAGCCGCGTTTAGATGGGAAACAGGGTTGATGAAATAAGGGGTAATCTGTTTTCAGGCTGCCTATTTCAAATGTTAAAATGACGTAAAAACCACCTTTCAGGCAGCCTGAAAGCGTGGTTTTGCGTTAAAATACGCCCCATTTTATTTACCCGAGTTTACCTAAAATGACAAGCGAAACCGAAGAATGGGTCAGCAAAACCGCCAAAAAAAAACAAATGGACGAATTACAAGATTTGGGCATGGCATTGACCAAATTGTCCAACGAAACCCTGAAAAAAATCGGGCTGCCTGAAGATTTACACCAAGCCATCAAAGATTACAAAAAAATCACGTCCAACAGCGCAACCAAACGCCAAGCTCAATACATCGGGCGACTTATGCGCGATATTGACCCCACCCCCATCCGTGAATACCTAGCCAAATTAAGTGTTGATAATCAAGCACATAACGCCTTTTTGCAACGCGTAGAACAAATGCGTACTCGCCTGATTGAACACGATGACGCGCTCACCCAATTCATCGCCCAGTATCCCCATGCCGATGTGTCTGCGCTGCGTACGCTGGTTCGCAACGCCCGCAAAGAACAAGCGGAAAACAAACCACCCAAAAATTTCCGCGCCCTGTATCAGGAACTGAAAAATACCATGCAAACCCCCGATACACCCAACGATGAAATAGAGACAGAAACATGAAACACGAACCACATACCGAGCCACAATACCTTGAATTTATTAAACAAGTAGTAGATACCGCCACCGTCTATACCCTGCAAGACCACGAAGACTACTATGCCGAATGCCCATCAGAAACCTATAACAACGATTTGGGCGAACCCGAAGCCGTGTATTGTTTTTGGCACAGCAAAGCCGCCGCCCAAGCCTGCCAACAAGATGAATGGGCAAATTACGAGTTAATTGAAATTCATCTTGCTGATTTTATGTATGAAAATCTGATTGAGATGGACAAAGACCAAAATCTCGTTGGCGTGTCGTTTGACGCAGAATTGTATGGCACAGAAATTGAACCCATTGAATTATTAGCCGATTTATTGGACGAAATCAAACGGCGTGGTTTGGTGGAAGAGTTTGAAGAATTTGAAGAGCTGCAAAATTACCGTGAACAATGGGAACAAATCGCGTGGCAACAGCAAATTATTCATTGATTTAATAAACTTTTGGGGTGGATAATGGTTCATTGTCCGCCCCAAATTTTCAGGCTGCCTTTTATTTTTACCAACACCTGAAATGTAGGGTGCGTACCACGCACCAAATCATTCAAACCATTTGATATTTTGTCGTATATTGCAGGCAGCCTGAAAATTTTTTTATTTGTAAAATAAAGATGTTACACAAAATCTACAATTTTGCATGGCACATCGCCCCACCGATTATCAAACATTATCTCCGCAAACGCGCCCAAAAAAATCCTGAATATTCAAACCATTGGGGAGAGCGTTTTGGTGAGCCGCACCCGAATCCCGTACAAAGAGCGATTTGGTTGCACGCCGTTTCTGTGGGCGAAACCCGCGCCGCCCAACCCCTAATTACTCAATTAAAACAACACTTTCCCAATGCCCCCATTTTGCTCACGCAAATGACCCCCACAGGTAGAGCCACCGCGCAAACCTTGTTTCCCGAAGCGCAATGCCGCTATTTGCCTTACGATAATCCGCAATGGGTTCAACAGTTTATCCGTGAACACCGTCCCATTTTTGGCGTGTTGATGGAAACGGAAATTTGGGCAAATCTGATTCAGGAATGTAAACGGGAAAATGTACCGCTTTTTTTGGCAAATGCGCGACTGTCGGAAAAATCGCAGCAAGGTTATCAGAAAATTCAATCGTTTATCGCGCCAGCTTTGGGCAAATTATCGGGCTGTTACGCGCAGACGGCTGAAGATGCGGCACGTTTACAGACCATTGGCGCGGTGCCACCTGTGGTGTGTGGCAATACGAAATACGATATTGCCATTCCCGAGCAATCCATTGAATTGGCAACACAATTTCGGGAAAAAATCGGCAAGCGGCGCGTGTTTTTGGCGGCGAGTTTGCGCGAAAAAAATGGGGTAGATGAAGCGGAATTGATTTTGCGTGCGTGGCAATATTTCAGGCAGCCTGAAGATTTGTTGATTTTGGTGCCGCGCCACCCCGAGCGTTTTCAGGCTGCCTGTGATTTGGTACAACAATTTGATTTAACAATACAAAAACGCAGCGACAATCAAGCGGTGCAGCCTGAAACGGCGGTTTGGGTGGGCGACAGCATGGGTGAGATGTGGGCGTATTATCAGGTGGCTGACGTGGTGTTTGTGGGCGGCAGTTTGGTGGACACGGGTTGCCAAAACATCATAGAACCAATGACTTGTGGCAAACCTGTGTTGTTTGGGCAATCGGTTTACAATTTTCAGGCTGCCTGTGATGGCGCGTTGCGGTTTGGCGCGGCGAAACAAATTGCTGATGTAAACGAATTATTGCAGACGGTTAGGCAATGGCTTGATAATCCTGAAGATTATGCGGCAATCACGACACAAGCGCGGCAATTTGTGGCGCAACATCAGGGCGCGAGTGCGCGAATTGCCCAGCAAATCATTGACAAATTAAAGGCAAGTTAATGTTAAAATAAGGCGTTTTTATTTTCAGGCTGCCTGAACATTTTATTCCATCTTTTCATTATTTTTATAAAGATTAAATTATGCTGACTTTTCAAGAGATTATTTTTAAATTACAAACTTATTGGGCGGCGCAAGGTTGCGCGATTATTCAACCGTTTGATATGGAAGTGGGTGCGGGCACTTCGCACCCGTCCACTTGTTTACGCGCATTGGGACCCGAGCCTTGGAATGTGGCGTATGTTCAACCCAGCCGCCGCCCGAAAGACGGTCGTTATGGCGACAACCCCAACCGTTTGCAGCATTATTATCAATTCCAAGTGGCGTTGAAACCCGCACCCGATGACATTCAAGATTTGTATTTGGGCAGCCTGAAAGAACTGGGCATAGACCCCACCGTTCACGACATTCGTTTTGTGGAAGACGATTGGGAAAACCCGACTTTGGGCGCATGGGGTTTGGGTTGGGAAGTGTGGCTCAATGGCATGGAAGTAACCCAGTTTACCTATTTTCAACAAGTGGGCGGCATTGATTGTGCACCTGTGTTGGGCGAGATTACTTACGGCATTGAACGCTTGGCGATGTATTTGCAAGGCGTTGAAAATGTGTATGATTTGGTGTGGACAAAAACGCCACAAGGCACGAATTTGACTTATGGCGATGTTTATCATCAAAACGAAGTGGAGCAGTCCACCTACAATTTTGAATATTCGGACGCGGAATGGCTGTTACGCCAATTCAATGATTATGAAACGCAAGCCAAACGCCTTTTAGAACAAGAAGATGCACAACTTGCTTTGCCAGCGTATGAATTGGTGTTGAAAGCAGGGCATACGTTCAATTTGCTGGACGCGCGTGGTGCGATTTCCGTAACCGAGCGCGCGACCTACATTGGGCGCATTCGTGCCTTGAGCCGCATTGTGGCACAGAAATTTGTGGCAAGCCGCGAGGCTTTGGATTTTCCGTTGTTGAAACAGTAAGTTGTGTTTTTCAGGCTGCCAGTTATGGGAATTTGGCTTTCAGGCAGCCTGAAAATGATTTTTAGGAAATAAAATGAACAAAAAACCACGCATTAAAATCCAACATTTTGGTGCAATCCAACAAACCAATCCCGACAATGACGGCTGGCTGGACATTGACAAAGTAACCGTGTTTATTGGCGACCAAGGGTCGGGCAAAAGCACGGTTGCCAAGCTGATTTCCACGTTTATGTGGATAGAAAAAGCGTTGGTGCGTGGCGATTTGGACGCGAAAACTTTGCAGCGCAAGGGCAAATTCAATCAGTTTTTGAAATATCATCGTTTGGAAAATTATGTTCACAAAAACAGTTATATAGAATACGATGGCTTGGCTAAAAATATTACCTTTGAAAACAATCAATTAAAAATTAAAAATAATTTCGCTCACGAGCAGAATTATGTTTTGCCACAAATCATGTATGTGCCAGCCGAACGCAATTTCATTTCTTATGTGAAAAATCCGCGTGAATTGAAAATTGCATCAGAAAGTTTGCAAGAATTTATTACCGAGTTCAATAATGCAAAAAACAATTTAAAACAATCTTTTAAATTGCCGATTGATGATGTTTCGGTGGAATACGACCGCCTGAACGATAAACTCAATTTAAAAGGCGCAGATTACAAAATTCAGTTGAGTGATGGCGCAAGCGGTTTTCAGTCTGCTGTGCCTTTGTTGCTGGTGTCGGATTATTTGGCAAAATCAGTCGTTAATCCAAACACAAACAGCACACCTATGTCGGAAAAAGAACGTGAAAATTTTTCCAAAGAAATGAAACAGATATTGGAAAATACGGATTTTTCTGATGAGCAAAGACGTTTGGCGATTTCGCTGTTATCCGCAAAATTCAATAAAAAAGCCTTTATCAATATTGTGGAAGAACCAGAACAGAATTTGTTTCCCAATTCGCAATGGGAGATTTTGAAAGAGTTGTTAAAATTTAATGATTTGGCGACATTTAATCAATTATTGATAACAACCCATAGTCCCTATATCATCAATTATTTAAGTATTTGTGTTAAAGCCATGCAGGTTAAGGAAGAAGTAACAGAAACTGCTTACAATAATTTGCAAGATGAAATTCATTCAATGCTTGAACATGAAAGACTTCTACCAGCAGAAATACCAACCGATGAAGATTTAGAAGAGCAAATTGGTTTAGAAATCAATAAAATTGTCCCTGCTGCGTGTTGGTTAAATAATCATGAATTGTCTATTTATCAACTAAAAGATGGTATTGTAACCTTGCTGCCTGAAATTTATGGCATTCCGTCTGATGACAACTATTTAAACAATATGTTGGCACAAAGCAATGAAATGATTGATAAATTATTGGAAATTGAAGATGAATACGCCAATCGTGAATTTCTTTGATTTATCAAGCAATAATGGCGAGCCACTTCGTACCGACACCCAATTTGGCTTGTGCGATGATGACAATAATTTGCCAGCCTATTCGGATAACAGGCAGCCTGAAAAATGGATTGCCACCGTTCAAAATCCGAATGGTTTGGGTGTACAATTCTATGCCATTGATAAACGGATAAAAATCATCATTAACGGCAATGAACAGAGCTTGTGCGATGGTATGTTGATTTTTCAAGAAAAACTGTATCTGGTTGAATTAAAAGTTCAACGTATTGGATGGATTAACCATGCCATTAGCCAATTACGCAACACGATTGATTTATTGAAACAATATCATGCTCCCGAATTGACACAATTCAAAAGCAAAAAAGCCTATGCGTGTAACCGAAAACACCCCAATTTTGCCTATTCACACGCAGCAACCATGAGCCGTTTTTATCAAGAAACGGGTTTCCGATTGGATATTCAAGCAACCATTCACATTAATATAAAACGAAAGAAAACAATGTCTTCCCAAACCCTTTTAATTGAACTTCTCACCGAAGAACTCCCCCCCAAAGCCCTGAACAACTTGGGCAATCACTTCGCGCAAGCCATTGCCGAAGGTTTGGAAAAAGCCCAACTGATTGATGGTGCATTGAGTTTTACCGCCTATGCCTCGCCCAGACGTTTGGCGGTGGCGGTGCAAAACGTCAAAGCCGTGCAAGCCGACCAGCAAATCGTCAAAAAAGGCGTGTCGGTGGCGGTGGGCATGAAAGACGGTGTGCCAAGCAAGGCTTTGGAAGGCTTTGCGCGTTCGTGTGGCGTGGAAATCGGCAGCCTGAAAATCATCAATGACGGCAAACAAGATGTGTACGCGCATGAATTTACCCAATCGGGTCAAACACTTGCTGTTTTACTGGGCGACATCGTTCAGGCAGCCGTGAAAAAATTGCCCATTCCCAAAGTCATGCGTTGGGGCAGCAGCACCCACACCTTTGTGCGTCCTGTTCACGGCTTGATGGCTTTGCATGGCAACCAAATTGTGCCGATTAACGTGCTGGGCTTGGACAGCAGCAATCAAACTTTGGGACACCGTTTCTTGTCGCAAGGCGAAATCGTGTTCGCACAAGCCGATGATTATGCAACACAATTAGCCGAACAAGGCAAAGTCATCGCCCAATTTGCCGAACGCAAAAACCACATTAAAACCGAATTGGACAAAATCGCAGGCAGCCTGAACGCCACCGTTGCCGCCGATGAAAGTCTGTTGGACGAAGTAACCGCTTTGGTGGAATATCCCGTTGTTTTACAAGCCAGTTTTGATGAAAAATTCTTGGCGGTGCCACAAGAATGCCTGATTTTGACCATGCAGCAAAATCAAAAATATTTCCCACTTTTGGACAAAAACGGCAAATTGATGAACCAATTTTTGCTGGTATCCAATTTACAAACGGCTGATTCTTCACACATTATTCACGGCAATGAACGTGTTTTACGCGCACGTTTGTCGGACGCGGAATTTTTCTACAAGCAAGACCAAAAAGCGGATTTGGCAAGCCGCTTGCCCAAATTGGCGAATGTGGTTTACCACAACAAAATCGGTTCGCAAGCACAACGTGTTGAAAGATTGCAAAAAATTGCGGTTTACATTGCAGGCTGCCTGAATGCCGATAAAACGGTGGCGGAACGTGCCGCAATGCTGGCAAAAGCCGATTTGCTGACGGAAATGGTGGGCGAATTCCCTGAATTACAAGGGGTTATGGGCAAATATTACGCGCAACTTGATGGCGAAACGCCCGAAATCGCGCAAGCCATTGAGCAGCATTATTATCCGCGTTTTGCGGGCGACACGCTGCCTGAAAGCCCCATCGCCACAGCCGTTGCGCTGGCGGACAAGCTGGAAACGCTGGTCGGCATTTGGGGCATTGGCTTGATTCCAACGGGCGACAAAGACCCCTACGCGCTGCGCCGTTCCGCTTTGGGCGTGTTGCGCATGCTGATGAATTATCCTTTGTCTATCAAAGATTTATTGGGTTTTGTGGCGGCACAATTTCCTGCCAATTTGCTGGCTGAAAACACGGTGGCAGAAGTGGCGGATTTCATGCAAGCGCGTTTGGCGGTGTTGCTGCAAAATGATTTCGCGCAAGACGTGGTGGCGGCTGTGTTGGCGCAACGCCCCGACCGTTTGGACGATTTGTTGGCAAAATTGCAAGCGGTTCAAGCATTTAAACAATTGCCCGAAGCCAGCGCATTGGCAGCCGCCAACAAGCGCGTACAAAATCTGTTGAAAAAAGCCGATGGCGATTTGGGCGAAGTGCGTGCCGATTTGTTGGCGCAAGACGAGGAAAAAGCCTTGTTCCAAGCGGTGCAAAATTTGCAACCGATTGTGCAAAAATCGGTGGAAAATCAAGATTTTGTGGCGGCTTTAACCGAATTGGCAAAAATCAAACCGCAAGTGGACGCATTTTTTGATGGCGTGATGGTGATGGCTGATGATGTGGCCGTGAAACAAAATCGCTTGAATTTATTGAATTTATTGGCGAATTTGATGAATGGTGTGGCGGATATTTCGGCATTGAGCGAGTAAAAAATTTCAGGCAGCCTGAAACCTTTGCCAAATTCCTAAAATTTAACATCTAAAAATTTTACTTATTTGAATTTTAAGAAATTTATTTTTTAAAAAGTTCAAAAATGGGGTTCGCAAAGGTTTTAGCCTGAAATAGTGTTTGGTATACACATTTATTCTATGCAAGTTATTTATTTTTATGATTTTTATTTTTCGCATTTAATAAATGTTATGTTATACTGCAATTTAAGTATATCAGAATAGACTACTGTATTGTGTCGTTGTCATGATTTAAATACTCAAAAAATATTAATAAAATAAGTCTTGAATAAATTATGGTAGAATTTATTGAGTAATCAATTTAAAAAAGAGATTTTATAATGTTAGATAAAAAAATCATTGTTGCACTATTTGGTCATAAGAAAAATCAGGTCATGAACTTTGATTTTAGCCAAATTAAATCAATCTTGATTCGCCCAATTGGTCATGCGCTTGGCGATGCATGTGCTCATTCTGCCTATGCAGCCCAAATCAAGGCAGTTTATCCAAACTGCAAAGTTGGGGTTTTGGCAATTGAGCGAAATAAAGCAATTTATCAATTATCACCTGCGATTGATGAAATATTAGAAGATAATATTTTATCCTATTTAATAAATAGAAAAAAATGGCAAATATTTCTTGATTGTTATGAGACGTTCACTAGCAAACTGATTATTGGAAATGCTTTGCTTCATTCCAATATCACGATGATTTTTAAAAAGCATGATAAAAAATATTATTCTATGCAGAATGTTAAAAACTATGACTATTGTGCTCATCTAACAGAAGATTGTCATATATTGGATCGTTTGCAGCAAACTAAATTGGCAGAAGCGAAGCCATTGCCTCCCGCTTATTTCCAGCTTAGTTTTCCCCAAGAGTTAGAAGAAATTTCGTCTTTATGGAATAACGGTAAAGTGCGAATTTTATTAGCACCACAGGGAAGTTATGAAAAACGGCTGATTCCTGCAATAGAATTGGCACAGCTTTTAAATTCAGTTAATAAGAAAAATATAATTAATTGTCAATTTATACTGTCTAGAACCCAGAATAGTCTCAATTACTATGAACAATTAAAGGCTTTGTGTGATGAAGATATTGATTTAACTCTTTCTCCACAAACTAATTTAAATGAATATTTAGCACTTGTTGCCTCAACTAATATTGCAATATGTATAGATAGCGGTACAGTACATTTAGCTTGTGCTTTTAATATTCCCTTATTGGCATTTTTTGCTAATTTACCCAGTAATCTGGCATTGTGGTATCCACGCCCAAACCAAGATGTTCCACATTTAACGGTCATTGCGGATACTGAAATAACTAAAGATACCTATAACTTTCCATTAAATAATGCAATTATTTGGTTGAATGAACAAATACAGATACAAATGGGAAAATAAATATAGTCGCAGAACTGAAAAAGCATTACGGCGTTGCCAACCCGCTTATGTACTATGTGTACATGGCGGTCGCTGTCGCCTTGTCCTGATTTAAATTGAATTCACTATATTAAATATTCAGGCAGCCTGAAAATTATTTTTCAGGCTGCCTAATTTATTTTTAATTAATTTTTATGCGCCAACGCCGCTTTCACAAAGGCTTCAAACAATTTATGCCCACGGCGCGGATTAGACGTAAACTCTGGGTGGAATTGACACGCAAAAAACCAAGGATGTTCTGAAATTTCAATGGTTTCCACCAAACGCTCACGACCAGCCGACACCCCACCAATCGTCAATCCAGCCGCTTCCAATTGCGCCACATAATGATTGTTCACTTCATAGCGATGGCGATGGCGTTCACGCACCGTGTTGGCACCGTAAATTTTCGCCGCCAAACTATTTGGTTTCAATTCCACTTCTTGTGCGCCCAAACGCATGGTGCCGCCCAAATCGGCGTGTTCATCACGGGTTTCCATACTGCCGTCTGCCGTTTGCCATTCGTCAATCAGGGCAATCACGGGGTGTTTCGCCGCAGGGTCAAATTCGGTAGAAGTCGCGCCGTCCAAGCCTGCCATATTTCGCGCATATTCAATCAGCGCAATTTGCATGCCCAAGCAAATCCCCAAATACGGCACTTTGTGTTCACGCGCAAAACGCGCCGCCGCGATTTTGCCTTCCACGCCACGCGAACCAAATCCGCCTGGGACGAGAATCGCGTCAAAGTTTTTCAGGCTGCCTGTACCGTCTTTCTCCAGACTTTCGCTGTCAATATAAGTAATGTTTACATCGGTTTGCGTGTGAATGCCTGCGTGTTTCAAGGCTTCAGTAAGCGATTTGTAGGATTCGGTTAAATCCACATATTTGCCCACCATCGCAATATTTACTTTGTGTTGTGGATTGTTGATGGCGTGGACAATTTTTTTCCATTCGGTTAAATCAGCTTCTTGCACATTCAATTGCAATTGTTCGCAAATGATTTTGTCAATGCCTTGATTGTGCAGCATTTCGGGGATTTCATAAATGCTGCCTGCGTCATAACTGCCGACTACGGCGCGCTCTTCCACATTGCAGAATAGGGCGATTTTGCGGCGTTCATCGTCAGGTAATAATCTGTCCATGCGGCAAATCAAAATATCGGGCTGCAAACCAATGCTCAACATTTCTTTAACGGTGTGTTGGGTGGGTTTGGTTTTGATTTCGCCAGCCGCCGCGATGTATGGCACATAGCTCAAATGCACAAACAGCGTATTAGTGCGCCCCAATTGTGAACGCATTTGGCGAATCGCTTCCAAAAATGGCAAAGATTCAATATCGCCGACCGTGCCACCAATTTCCACAATTGCCACATCTTTACCCGTTGCGCCATCGTGAATGCGGCGTTTGATTTCATCGGTGATGTGCGGAATGACTTGCACCGTGCCGCCCAAATAATCGCCGCGCCGCTCTTTGGCAATCACGTTTTCATAAACTTGCCCTGCGGAAAAGCTGTTTTTGCGCGTCATGGTGGCGTTGATGAAACGCTCGTAGTGTCCCAAATCCAAATCGGTTTCCGCGCCGTCATCGGTAACAAACACTTCGCCGTGTTGAAATGGACTCATGGTACCAGGGTCCACGTTGATGTAGGGGTCAAGTTTCAACATGGTTACGTTTAAACCACGCGATTCCAAGATGGTCGCAATAGAAGCGGCGGCAATGCCTTTACCAAGTGATGAGACAACGCCGCCAGTTACGAAAATAAATTTTGTCATGATTGTATTACCTGAATTGGAATGTGTGATTTTAACGCAAATTTGGGTAAAGAAAAAGTTTTCAGGCTGCCTTTGATGTGTTGTAAATTTGCTTCAGATGAAATGCACGAATACCTTGGCAGAATAAAGAAATGTGTATCAGCAAAATAAATTACCACAATCAAATTTACGAATACCTAAAAAACTTTGATAAATACGCTAAAAAAGTATGATATTGTTAAATCATGTAACAGCTTGTAAGTTTGTTACATTTTATTTTCTTTTTTAGGAGTGATTTATCATGCAAGAAATCATCAGTACACTCAATGGCTGGATTTGGAGTTCCGCCTTGATTTACCTGTGTTTGGGTGCGGGTTTGTTTTTCTCAATTATCACGCGGTTTATGCAGGTGCGGCATTTTGGCGAAATGCTGCGTTTGTTGTTCAAACCCAACACCAGCCCAGAAGGGATTAGCTCGTTTCAGGCTTTGGCGGTGGCGTTGTCGGGGCGTGTGGGCATGGGCAATATTGCGGGTGTGGCGGCGGCGATTGGTTTTGGTGGACCAGGTGCGGTGTTTTGGATGTGGGTGGTGGCGTTTTTGGGCGCGAGTACCGCTTATGTAGAATCCACTTTGGCGCAAATTTACAAAGAAAACGATAATGGGCAATATCGCGGCGGCCCTGCTTACTACTTTGAAAAATTTTTCAAAGGCGGCGTGGGTAAAATTTACGGTGCGATTTTTGCGATTGCGGCGGTGGTGGCGTGTGGTTTGTTCTTACCTGGTGTGCAAGCGAATGGTGTGGCAAACGCGGTGGTGATGATTGTCGGCAATGGCGATATGGTGCAAACTTCTTTTGGCGAAGTGGGCATGAATAAATTGATTGCCTTGTTGTTTATTTTGATTGTATTGGGTTTGATTATTTTCGGTGGCATTAAGCGCATTGCGAATGTAACGGAAATTATTGTACCGTTTATGGCTTTGGGCTATATTTTGATGGCTTTGTTGATTATTTTCATGAATATTGACAAATTGCCTGTTGTGTTTGGCATGATTATCAGCGACGCGTTTACGGCGCAAGCGGGTTTTGGTGCGGCAATTGGTTGGGGTGTGAAACGCGGTGTTTATTCTAACGAAGCAGGTCAAGGTACAGGTCCACACCCTGCGGCGGCGGCGGAAGTGGAACACCCAGCGCAACAAGGTTTTGTGCAAGCCTTTTCGGTGTATGTGGACACTTTGTTTGTTTGCTCGGCAACGGCTTTCATGATTTTGATTACAGGGCAATACAATATTCAAGGCACTTTGGAAAAAGGTCAATTCTTGGTGCAAAATGTGGCGGCTGCTACTGAAATCAATGGTCCTGCGTTTACGCAAATGGCGGTTTCCAGCGTGTTTGGTTCGTTTGGTAATGTGTTTACGGGCGTTTCCATTTTCTTCTTTGCGTTTACCACAATTTTGGCGTACTACTACATCGCCGAAACCAATATGGCTTACTTGACACGCAGAATGAAAGACAATACTTGGTTTATTGTATTGGTTAAAGTTTTGTTGATGTCGGCTGTGGCGTATGGTGCGGTAAACAGCGCGGGTTATATTTGGGATATTGGCGATGTGGGCGTGGGCTTGATGGCTTGGTTGAACATTGTCGGCATTATCATCATTTTCTTGAAGAGCAAACCGACCATTAGCGCATTGAAAGATTACGAAGAGCAGAAAAAAGCGGGTGTGAAACATTATACGTTTGACCCGAAAAAATGCGGCGTAGAAGGCGCAACTTTCTGGGAAGAGCGTTTGCGTAAACAGCAAAATCAGCAAGATTAATTTGATTTAATTATTTCAGGCAGCCTGAATTGCCGTCCGCTAGGACTTTTCAGGCTGCCTTTCTTGATTTTGCTAGGGGCTAATGATAATTTGGGCGCGAGCTTGGTTTTGCAGATAAATTCGTTCAATTCAAGGCGAAAATGCGAACCAATGCGTTCCATTGGCGAGTATTTTCAATGCAGAATGGGACGAATTTAGCGCAAAATCCAACCGCGAACAAATTGTCATTAGCCCCTACGCCGATTTCCAAAATGAACTCATGGAAAATCCCGAAAAAGGCGATTTAATTCAAGGTACAGGCGGATTGAGAAAAATCCGTGTTGCCGACCCCAAATGTCAAAAAGGCAAGCGTGGTGGTTCACGGGTGATTTATTATTGGCATTTAAATCAAGCTCAATTTGTTTTGTTTACCGTTTATGGCAAAAATCAACAGGACGATTTAAACCATGAACAACGCCTGTTGGCGCAACTTCTTCAAGTAATCAAGGACAATCAACCATGACTGAACGCAATATTTTTAATGAATTGGTGGAAGGTTTGGAAACGCTCCGCCAATAACAAGAGGACAAAATTACCCTGAAAACCGTTACGGTAGAAAAACCTGACCCTGTGGTCATCAGCCCCGATGAAATTCGCGCCATTAGGGAGCAGTTGAATTTATCGCAAGCGGTGTTTGCACAAAAATTACGTATGTCTGTGCGGACGTATCAGGGTTGGGAACAGGGTAAAACACGCCCAAATTCGCAGGCTGCTTTGTTGCTGAAAATGGTAGCTCAATCGCCGCAAACTTTTCACAATATTGCCGCCATTTAATTCCCCGATAAATGAAAAATACTTCAAGGCAGCCTGAAATTATTTTCAGGCTGCCTGAATCATTTAATCTTGATTTAAATGTTGATTTAATTCTTTATTTCTGTAACGTTTGATGCGTTCTTTGCGTTCGTATTCTTCTTTTTCTTCATCGTTGCTAAATTCATACCAATTGATGTTTCTCGTGCAATACATCACGCCAAACAAAGTGGCAAACAGCAAACACGAACCCACCACCAAATTGTATTGCTGCATACTCAACAGCACAAACATGGTCGCATACGCCAACACCAACAAAGCCACTGTCAAATACACCCCTTTGCTGTTTGCCAACACATAATGCAAATACCACCACAGCAAAAGAATACACGCCGCCGCGCCACACACATACGCCATCACAAAACCAATGTGTTCCGCAAACGACAACAACAGCAAATAAAACATAGACAAAGCCGCCCCCACCAATAAATATTGAATCGGGTGTATGCGCCAATCTTGCAAAATTTCACTCAAAAAGAACACAGAAAACACCAGCAAAACCAAAATCATGCCGTATTTCATGCTGCGGATAATCATGCGATAATCCATATCGCTTAATAAGGGGCTGGAATGATATTCCAATCTTTGCTCCGCCAAGCCATTGATAAACATCAAGACAATTGCAAACACCACGCACAAAGATAAAATGTGCCATAATTTTTTCGTCATTTTGAAAAACTCCGTTTTGGGTTGAGAATATGGTTTCAGATAGCCTTTCAGTACACGACAATTTTTTGAAATAACCACAAACCTGTCCCCTCCCCCGTCTCCAACGGGGGAGGGCTAGGGTGGGGGAAAATTTGTGGAATAAATTAATTGTCTTGAAAATCAACGAACCCCCACCCTAACCC
>NZ_JQKH01000039.1 GCF_000745955.1 Alysiella crassa DSM 2578
AATGGCACTTATCATCATGAATATAGATTTTATTTAAGCAATATTTGCCATGACAATGCAGAATATTTTGCAAAAGGTATTATGCAACATTGGCAGATTGAAAATAAATTACATTGGGTAAAAGATGTTCAGTTAAATGAAGATAAGTCTTTTATTCGCAATAAGAATACCGCAGCTTGCTATTCGGTTCTAATGAGTTGGGCATTAAATATTGCACGATTTAATGGCTTCAATAAATGGAAAGATTGGTTGGCAAGATTTGCCAATCGGATTGACCGTATTGTGAAAATGATTTAGAACTTGGCAGGTCTGCGTTGGGGACGGGGGAGGGAACAGATTTGTGGCAATATCACAAAATGGCGGTTTTTCTTTTCAGGCAGCCTGAAATATTGTAAACAAGCGTTAAAACTGCCATAATCAAACCCCTTATCCACCTTAAATCAGGAAAAAAACATGGCAGCAACCCAAACCGCCAACGCAATCCGTTTCTTGTCTATGGACATGGTTCAACAAGCCAATTCGGGACACCCCGGTGCGCCCATGGGCATGGCAGACATGGCAGACGTGTTATGGCGCGAATTTTTGCAACACAATCCCCAAAATCCCCAATTTTTCAACCGCGACCGCTTTGTTTTGTCCAACGGTCATGCCAGTGCGTTGTTGTACAGCGTGTTGCATTTGAGCGGCTACGATTTGTCGCTTGATGATTTGAAAAACTTCCGCCAACTGCACAGCAAAACCGCAGGACACCCCGAATACGGCTACGCGGCTGGCGTGGAAACCACCACAGGCCCACTCGGTCAAGGCATTGCCAATGCGGTGGGCATGGCTTTGGCAGAAAAAATCTTGGCAAGCGAATTTAACCAAGACGGCTTGGACATTGTGAATCACCACACCTACGTTTTCTTGGGCGATGGTTGCCTGATGGAAGGCGTTTCCCACGAAGCCGCGTCTTTGGCGGGGACTTTGGGCTTGGGCAAACTCATTGTTTTGTATGACGATAACAACATTTCCATTGACGGCAAAGTGGACGGCTGGTTCACGGAAAACATTCCTGCACGTTTTGAAAGCTACGGCTGGCACGTTGTGGCAAATGTGGACGGACACAATCCTGACGCAATCCGCGCGGCAATCCAATCTGCCAAAAACGAAACGGCAAAACCGTCCATCATTTGCTGCAAAACCTTAATCGGCAAAGGCGCAGCCAACAAAGAAGGCAGCCACAAAACCCACGGCGCACCTTTGGGCGCGGACGAAATTGCCGCCACGCGCCAACATTTGAATTGGGATTTTGCCCCATTTGAAATCCCACAAAATGTGTACGACCAATGGAACGCCCACGAAAAAGGCGAGAAATTGGAAAACGAATGGAACGCATTGTTCGCACAATACGCGGCAAAATTCCCCGAAAAAGCCGCCGAATTCACGCGCCGCATGAATGGCACGCTGCCTGAAAACTTTGAAACACACGTTCAGGCTGCCTTAAACGAAATCTGCCAAAAAGCGGAAAAAATCGCCACACGCAAAGCCAGCCAAAACAGCATTGAAATTTTGGCGCAAGTGTTGCCCGAACTGGTGGGCGGCTCGGCAGACTTAACGCCTTCAAATTTAACCGATTGGTCAAACAGCGTGTCCATCAAACCGCGTCAAGGCGGCAATTATGTGCATTATGGCGTGCGCGAATTTGGCATGGCGGCAATCATGAACGGCATGGCGTTGCACGGTGGTGTGAAGCCGTTTGGCGCAACTTTCCTGATGTTCAGCGAATACGCGCGTAATGCTTTGCGCATGGCGGCTTTGATGAAAATCAATCCGATTTTTGTGTTCACGCACGATTCCATCGGTTTGGGCGAAGACGGCCCGACACACCAACCTGTTGAACAAACCGCGACTTTGCGTTTGATTCCGAATATGGCGGTGTGGCGACCTTGCGACACAGCCGAAAGTTTGGTGGCATGGGCGCAAGCCGTGCAAGCGCAAGACCACCCAAGCTGCTTGATTTTCAGCCGTCAAAATTTGCCGTTTATTCAACGCGATGAGCCAACTTTGGCAAACATTCAACGCGGCGGCTACATCATTTCAGGCAGCCAAAACGCGCAAGCCGTGATTATTGCCACAGGTTCAGAAGTGGAATTGGCACTGAACGCGCAAAAAGCGTTGGCGGAACAAGGCATTGCCGTGAATGTGGTTTCCATGCCGTCCACCAATGTGTTTGACAAGCAAGATTTGGCGTACAAACAAAGCGTGCTGCCTGAAAACTTGCCGAAAATCGCGGTGGAAGCAGGCGTTACCGATGGTTGGTACAAATACGTTGGTTTGAACGGCAAAGTGGTGGGTTTAGACCGTTTTGGCGAATCCGCGCCAGCCGAATTGCTGTTTAAAGAATTTGGCTTTACGGTTGAAAATGTGGTGGAAACGGTAAAATCCGTTTTGTAAACTTGATTTGCTGATTCAGGCAGCCTGAAACATTGATTGGGTTTTTAGGCTGCCTTTCGCAGGTCGGATTCTTGAAACAAAATACACAATAATTGGTTAATTCCCATGATAAATTTACACGATTACCAGCAAGCCATCACAGAATTTAATGAACACATCGCCGAAGTGCAATTGCGCTACCTACGTAAAAAAATTGCGGCAACGCTGCACATCAGCGAACCTAAAACACCGCGACATCTATTAGCAGCCCAATTACATGAAATAGAATGGGAAAAGTATATACAAACGCCGCTATCATCGCCGCACAATCATGCGCCACCGCCAGAATCTCGCTGGCAATTGGAAACGCCCTATGAAGAAGTGTGCGATTTTTTAGCGTGGGCGTGGCAACGACTGAATAGTCAGCAAATATTTTATGGCTATCAAGCTATTGAATATAAAATAGAAAAAGTGGCGAAATTTGCTTTTCAACCTTTGGTGGAGCAAATCATGTCCGTGTGTTTTATCCCGTCTATTGATTTGCCCGATTGGCAAGAATCGTATCAATGGGCAATGCAAAAGGGCATGGACAAATTGGAATGGGTAAAGCCTGAAATTTTGATGAATAAAATCAGAATTTTAATGGCGGAACAAGCCAGTGAATTTTTGAAGATGAGTAGGGTGGTGGTGGGCAAAAATGGTGTGCCGTCTAATTTGGCAAAGTTGAAAAATAATCTGGACAGGCTGCCTGAAAAAACCGCCGATTTACCGCCTGAATCCGCCGCGCCCGAAACGCCTGTTAAACCAGAAAAACCATCTAAAAACAATAAAATAAAAAAATCCAAACCGCCAAAAATTGCCAGCCAAGCAGTCCAAACCGAAACCCAAACGGAAACCAAACCCGAGCCACCCAAACCCATATCCCAATTGCCCAAAATGGTGTATGACGAAGAATTGGCGTTGATACAAGCGGCGTGGTTGCCAACAAAACCAAAAAAAATAGATAATTATCAAATACTTGGTGATTCAGTTTTGCCTGCTGCGCCGTATAGACATCATGGTTTGTTTGCGTGTTTGGCGGAAATAGATTGGGCGCGTTACGCGGTGTTCAGGCAGCCTGAAAACGAATGTGTTGCCGAAATTTCATCGGAAAATCAAGAGGATAATAAAAATCCAGAATCCTTGATGGACACGGGCGAAACCGATTCGGCATTGGCGCAAGAGTTACAAAAAATCAAACAAGAAAACAAAGAGTTATTGGATTTGCTGCATTTGCACGATGAAGAAATGAAAGTCAAAGATGATGAAATTTCACAATTAAAACAAAAAATTATGAATTTGCAGGCTGCCAGCAAAAAAAATACGCCCACAGAAATAGAAGGCAAACCTTTGTTGCAATATGGGCAAGAAGCGGATTTGTATGATGATGAAATTTTGAGTTTTGTGCGACAAACTTTAGAATATTCTGTTAAAAATCAATCGCATAATAATAGTCGCCATCAGCATATTTTGCTGGATTTGCTCAAGGCGAATCCCCTGCCGCAGGATATTCGCGCCGAGAAAAACGAAGCCCTACGCAACGCCATGCGCACCTACACGCGCATGGACAATCCCACGCGCCAAGCCCTAATCAATATCGGTTTCACGATTACCGAAGACGGGGCGCACTACAAGCTGGTGTTTATGGACGATGGGCGTTACACCTGCACCACGTCTAAAACCAGCAGCGATAATCGCGCAGGGAAAAATTTTGCGCGTGATGTGGGTAATCTATTGTTTTAAAAAAATATTATTTTTATGAGAAGACACAATCCCTTGCCAATTTTAGATGGCGTGAAACCCAGCTATTTGGTGTTGCCGCATGATAAAATTTTTTACAATCAAAAACTTATCTATTTTTTATGCACCCATTTTCCTTTTGTGGGGGAAAGCGCGTGGCGGGCGCGGCTCAATAGCGGCATGGTGGTGAATGAGCAGGGCGAGCCTTTGGACGAATCCGCGCCTTTTGTGGCGGGCGAGACGATTTTTTATTACCGTGAAATCAGTCGTGCAGATGAGCCGCGCATTCCATTTGATGAGAAAATTTTGTTTTTGGACAAAGACTTAATTGTTGTAGATAAGCCCCATTTTTTGCCTGTGATTCCGAGTGGGCGTTTTTTGCGCGAAACTTTGCTGACTCGTTTGCGCTTGCGTCCTGAATTGCAACATTTGAATGTGGGCGAGATTACGCCCATTCATCGGCTGGACAAGGACACGGCGGGCGGAATGTTGTTGTCGCACAATCCCCAAACGCGGCATTTGTATCAAACTTTGTTTCAAAACAAGAGAATACGCAAGATTTATCATGCGCTTGCGCCCACGCGTACCGATTTGGCGTATCCATTGGCGATTCAATCGCGTTTGGTTCGTGGCGATGAATTTTTTTTAACCAAAACGGTGGCTGGCGAAGCCAATGCACATACGGTTTTGAATTTATTGGAAAATCGTGGCGAAATCAGTTTGTATGAATTGCAGCCGACCACAGGCAAAAAACATCAATTGCGGGTGCATATGATGTCGCTGGGCATGCCCTTGCTGAATGACGCGCTTTATCCTGTAGCGCAGGAAGTGGCGAGTGAAGATTATGCCAAGCCATTGAAATTATTGGCAAAGCAAATTAAATTTGATGACCCGATTTCGGGCGAGCGGCGCGTATTTTGCAGCGAGCAAAGTTTGTAAATATTTTCAGGCTGCCTGAATATTCGGGCAGCCTGAAAAAATATTTAAACATGGAAACTTTCGCCGCAACCGCAGCTTTCTTTCACATTGGGGTTTTCAAATTTGAAGCCTTCTTGCAAACCTTCTTTGGTGTAATCCACTTGCGTGCCGTCTAAATAGACGTGGGATTTGGGGTCAATAAAAATTTTCACGCCCAAATCTTCAAACACCAAATCATCGGCTTGAATTTCGTCCACAAATTCCATCGTGTATGCCATGCCTGAACAGCCGCTGGTTTTCACGCCCAAACGAATGCCTTCGCCTTTGCCGCGTTTGGCGAGAAAATTTTGAATGTGCGTGGCGGCACTTTGTGTTACGGTAATCATGTTTTCCCTTTGATTTTGTTGATAAAAATATTTTCAGGCTGCCTAAAAAGCAGATGAGTCTTCATATTCAGGCAGCCTGCAACATTATGCGCCTTGTTTCTTTTTGTAATCAGCGACTGCCGCTTTTACTGCGTCTTCCGCCAAAATAGAGCAATGCACTTTTACGGGTGGCAATTCCAATTCTTCCGCGATGTCGCTGTTTTTAATTGCCAACGCTTCGTCCAAACTTTTGCCTTTTACCCATTCGGTAATCAAGCTGGAAGACGCAATCGCTGAACCGCAACCGTAGGTTTTGAATTTAGCGTCTTCAATCACGCCTTGTTCGTTTACCTTGATTTGCAATTTCATCACGTCGCCGCAAGCGGGCGCACCCACCATGCCTGTGCCCACGTCTTGGTCGTCTTTGTTGAACGAGCCAACGTTGCGGGGGTTTTCGTAGTGGTCAATGACTTTATCGCTGTATGCCATGATGTATGTTCCTTGTGTTTTGTTTATAAAAAGGTTTTTGTTGAGAAATTGGTTTTCAGGCTGCCTGAAAATATTATTCTTGTGTCCAATCTTGGACGTGTAAATCTTTAATTTGTTGAAATGCTTGGTCATTGCTTACCAAAATCGCATCAATCGCGCTGGCATGAGCCGCAATCAACATATCCAATGGGGCTAAACTTTTACCTTGTTTTTCAACATTTGCTTTGAATTGTCCATAATGTGTGCTGACGGTTTCATCAAATGGTAAAACTTCAATCCGTAGTAGTAATTGATTGAATAAACGTTGCATTTTGGTTTTTTTAGGTTTTTTGGCAAAACCATATTGGATTTCGGCATGGCTTAAAATGGAAATGCCCATTTCCGAAAAATGCAATTTACTTATCTTGATTTAAGACATTTGGATTTTCACGCAAAATATGCGTAACCATGTTGGTATCCAATAAATATTTAGGCATGTTGTTTCTCAATAGATAAGGTATCAGATTGTTTTAATGGGAAAATTTCATCTAAATCTTTTTTGTCTTCATCTGTTAATTCAGACAAAATGCTAAAAAAACCATGCCATTGGTCTTCAACGGTAAGCCAATCCAAACTTTGATTGTGTTCATCAACAATATCCAAATGGTGTTCGCTTTGTATAACGCGGATATTTTGATTTTCAATGGATTTTTTGCGCGACAATACAGATAAAGCAAATTGAATATCACGTTTTAGTTTATCCAATGCTTGTGTGTAATCCAAATCAAATTGTTCCAGCAAATTGCCAGAAATAATGCGTTTGTCGCCATTAGGTAAATTTAATACTTTGATTTTCATCGGCTATTCCTTTGTTTTAGGCTTTCAGGCTGCCTGAAAGATGTAGGTTGGATTGTAAATCCGACAATCTTATCGGAAAGCTTTAATTTATGTTAGGTTTGAACACAACCTGAACTCGCTTTATGCTAAATATCTGGTAGCTAATTTTTTTAAATCATCAATATGCCTAACATTCCAGCCATTGCTTAATGCCCAATTTCCAATATATTCAGGATTTTCTTTAATCCCAAGTTGTTTCAAATTTTTAAATTCCTTTATAGCTCTTTCCTTATCAGAAGGGTGGGCTAATCCTGTCGTTAAATTAATAATCTTTGTCAGACGTTGTAACATCTCTTCAACTTTTTGATTTAATACAATTTGTTGACTATTTGGGGTGCCGTACTTAATTTCTAATCCTTCATCTCTCCAAATGTTTTCCCAATTTTCAGCCTCTTCCATCAACCATGAAACATAGATAATTTTGCTATCATTAGGACTATTAGATGTGATTTTCGCCATATCATTTTCAGTACAATGTATAGCTAGAATAACTCCTTGCCCTGTTTGAAAATTTATTTGATTTGGCAGTAGGAAATTTAAGCGTCCAGAAATGTTTTCTCCTTTTTCTAATTGTTTAGATGTTTCCTCTCCAAATAATTTATTCAGCAATCTTCCTATGTCTGTACTAGAAAAACCTGTTTTTCTTGGGAATACTAAATGAACAGGTTGTTGAAAAGAAAAAGCAAATTTTAATGCATCTAGCAAAACATCATCATTGCCCCCCATATTTTTGTACAGAAATTTATTATTCATTTCAAAATATCCTTTATTTTTATTACTATTAGACTGCCTGAAACCACCATTTACCCCTTTCAGGCAGCCTGAAAACTCAATCAAAGCAAAATATTAGTGCTCCACCCACTCCACTTTGCTCAAATCAATGCCGTCTTTAAACATTTCCCACAAAGGCGACAAATCGCGCAATTTGCCGATTTTCGCTTTAATCAAATCGGCGGCGAATGCCACTTCTTCTTCGGTGGTCATGCGACCGAAAGTTACGCGCAAAGAGCTGTGCGCCAATTCGTCATTGCGACCCAAAGCGCGCAAAACGTAGCTTGGCTCCAAGCTGGCGGAAGTACACGCCGAACCGCTTGATACCGCGATTTCTTTTACCGCCATAATCAGGCTTTCGCCCTCAACGTAGTTGAAGCTCACGTTCAAATTGGTGGCAACGCGGTTCGCCATATCGCCATTGATGTACACTTCTTCAATGCCTTCAATGCCTTTCAAGAAAATTTCACGCAATTTCAAGGCGTGGGCAATGTCTTGTTCCAATTCTTCACGCGCAATGCGGAAGGCTTCGCCCATGCCGACAATTTGGTGCGTGGGCAAAGTGCCAGAGCGGAAACCGCGTTCATGACCGCCACCGTGCATTTGCGCTTCCAAGCGAACGCGCGGTTTGCGGCGAACGTACAATGCGCCAATGCCTTTGGGTCCGTAGATTTTGTGGGCAGACATGGACAACAAATCCACTTGCGCTGCTTCCACATCAACAGGCGTTTTGCCACAGGCTTGGGCGGCATCAACGTGGAAAATGATTTTGTTTTCGCGGCAGAATGCGCCAATGGCTGGAATGTCTTGAATCACGCCAATTTCGTTATTGACCCACATCACGGAAATCAAAATGGTGTCGGGGCGAACGGCTGCTTTCAACACGTCCAAATCAATCAAGCCGTTTTCTTGCACGTCCAAATAGGTTACTTCAAAGCCTTGACGCTCCAATTCGCGCATGGTGTCCAAAGTGGCTTTGTGTTCGGTTTTAACGGTAATCAGGTGTTTGCCTTTGGTTTTGTAAAATTGCGCTGCACCTTTGATTGCCAAGTTGTTGGATTCGGTTGCGCCGCTTGTCCACACGATTTCTTTGGGGTCGGCATTAATCAATTTGGCAACTTCGTTACGCGCGTTTTCTACGGCTTCTTCGGCTGTCCAGCCGTAGGCGTGGCTGTTGGAAGCTGGGTTACCAAACTCATTGGTCAAATAGGGCATCATTTTGTCCAAAACACGTTTGTCCAATGGGGTGGTGGCGGCGTAGTCTAAATAAATGGGTTTTTGGTTCATGGTTTTATGTCCTTGAAGTGTATGTTTTTATTTGGGTAAATTGATTTTCAGGCTGCCTGAAAAATAAAATTCATCATCAAACATGAATATGCGTGATTTTCACAATTTGCGTTTGTTTATCAGGTGGCGATTGTTCCAGCAAACTGGCAAGGGTAACGCTGCTTAAATAATCGTGAATGGTGTGGTTTAAATTTTCCCACAGATTGTGTGTGAGGCACGGTGCGCCACTTTGACAATTGGCTTTGCCGCTACACAAGGTGGCGTCCAATTTATCTTCGGCGGCGGCGATGATTTGCGCGATGTTGATTTCATCGGCGGCTTTGCCCAAAATGTAGCCACCGCCCGGCCCGCGTATGCTTTCCACCAGTCCAGCGCGGCGCAGTTTGCTAAATAATTGTTCCAAATAGGAAAGGGAAATTTGTTGCCGCTCGCTGATTGCGTTTAATTTCACGGCGTGTTTTTGCGCGTTCATTGCCAAATCTATCATGGCGGTTACGGCGAAACGTCCTTTAGTGGTGAGGCGCATGGCTGTTGCTCCGCTTTTTTTATTTTATTGTGGCGCGATTGTGCAATAACCTAGTGTTTTAGTCAAGTTTAAAACACTATGGTGTCAATTGTGTTATCCTTAATTTTTTTGACAACACGGAGCATTTTATGAAAACCATTTTGTTTACTTTAAGCTGTGCGGTGGCACTTTCAGGCTGCCTGAATACGGCTACCGCGCCACAAAATACACAATCTATTGAAACCAAACAGCAAAATATGAAAATCACGCCATCGGGTTTACAATACCAAATCCACCGTGAAGGCGTGGGCGCAACGGCAAAATTTGGCGACAAATTAAAAGTACGCTACACGGGTAAATTATTGAATGGTAAAGTATTTGATAGTGGCGTATTTGATTTAACTTTGCAAGATGGCGTGGTGATTGAAGGCTGGACGGAAGGTTTGCAATTGATGAAACAGGGCGGACAATACACGCTGTTTGTGCCTGCGGATTTGGCGTATGGCGAAATGTCGCCCACGCCCGATATTCCCGCCAATTCGCCTTTGATTTTTGAGATGGAAATTTTGGAATTGTCGCGGTAAATTAAAGGGATTTGGGTTTTCAGGCTGCCTGATTGTTTTAGGCAGCCTGAAACTCATTTTTGCAAACGTGCCACCAAATCCGCAGGCGCAACAAACAAAATCGCATTGCCCGATTTCAAAGGTGCAAGCAATTTCAAATCTGCCAATTCTTTCAATAATTTCCGAGCTGTGTTTTCGGAAATTTTGAATTGCGTTGCCAATTCTTTGGCGATAAATGTTTTGCCTTTTTCCGCGACCGCCATTTTCAGAATTTCAATTTGCCGTTCATCTAAACCATGTTGTTGCACAAAATCCAAAATTTGCGCGGTGAAATTTTGCCGTGCTTGGTTTTCGCGTTCCACATATTGTTTAAAATCATCAATGGCTTGCTTGATTTTATCCAGTTGAAAATAAATGAAATAAGTCATATCCAAATCATCGCATTCGGTGTAAACATAGGATTTACCGTAGCTTGTATTTGCCTGCTGCAACAAACGGCTGATGGACACAAATTCAAATAAAGCATAGCCATTTTTCAACATAAACCAATAAAATAAAGCCCTTGCGGTACGCCCATTGCCATCGCCAAAAGGATGAATGTAGCCCATCAAAAAATGCAAAATAATCGCTTTCACAATCGGGTGGATAAATTCAGGCTGCCTGAAACCATCATGCTCGGCATTGGCAAAATCGCAAAATGCGTTCATCAATTCGGCGACATCTTCATGCGGTGGCGGTTGGTGCAACAGGTTGTTTTCGCCATCGTAAATCGCAAAATCATCGCTTTGCCGAAATTCGCCTGAAATCGCATTGTTTTCAATCACATCGCGGGTGGCGGTGCGGTGCAAATCCAAAATCAAATCAATGTTTAACGGTTCGTCTTTTAATTCAACGACTTTTTTCATCAAATGGTAATTGTTGATGACCATTTTTTCGTAATCGTTTTTGGGTTTGTCGGGGCGGCGCGTGATGAGTTCTTTGGCGATTTTGCGCGTGGTCGCTGCGCCTTCCATTTGCGCGGAAGTAATCGCTTCTTCCATACTTAAAATATGTTTATCTTTTTGATTAATCAGTTGGATATTGTAATGACTGCTGGTTTTGTCAATAAAATGCAGCAGGGCTTGCATGGTATCGGGAATACAAAAATAAAATTCGTATTTTTCAGTTAAAACAAGCGGTTTTCGCATCAACAAGCGATTAATTTTGGTTGCCGCCCATACTTTTTCGGCTTGTTTGCCGTATTTGTGTTTGATTTTGTCCCAATAGAGATAACGCCCTTTTTCGTCAATGGCTTGATGTGTTTGAAATAGTTGATAACATTCTTTAATTAATTTTCCCATTTCCGCGCTGACATCATTCATTTCTTGTTCAGGTGGTAGGACAATATTAACTTGATTGTTTTGATTGGATAAGTCTTTTAATTGTGAAACGGTTGGTTCAATGTGTTTCACCATTTTCATGCCAACTGGTAAAAACATTTGGAGAAAAATATCGTCAAATTTGGGAGGATTACTGATTTTCATAATAAAAAACTCACGCAATTTTTAAAATATTGCGTGAGTTTAGCATAATTTTTTTCAGGCAGCCTGACAGTACACGACAATTTTTCCAATCACAAAAATGTAGAGTGCGCCGTGCGTACCAAATTACTGAATAATTTAAATATTGTGGTGGGTTTTGGTGCGCACGGCGCACCCTACGGTTATTTTTGTCGTGTACTGAAAGGCAGCCTGAAACATCAATTCTTCATAGACTGCACAGGCGCAGGAATCCGTCCGCCGCGATTGACAAACACTTCGCAAGAACCTTCTTTCACAGGCATAATCGGTGCATAACCCAACAATCCGCCAAATTCCACGCTCTCGCCCACATCTTTGCCCGTTACGGGGATAATCCGCACCGCAGTCGTTTTGCTGTTAATCATGCCAATGGCGGCTTCATCGGCAATAATCCCTGAAATGGTTGCCGCGCTGGTTTTGCCTGCCACCGCAATCATGTCCAAACCCACCGAACACACGGCGGTCATCGCTTCCAATTTGTCCAAAGTCAAAACACCGCTTTCGGCTGCCGCAATCATGCCCTCGTCTTCCGATACAGGAATGAACGCGCCACTCAAACCGCCCACCGCGCTGCTTGCCATCATGCCGCCTTTTTTCACCGCGTCATTGAGCAAAGCCAAAGCCGCAGTCGTGCCATGTGTGCCGCACACCGACAAGCCCATGCTTTCCAAAATCCGCGCCACGCTGTCGCCCACCGCAGGAGTCGGTGCAAGCGACAAATCCAAAATGCCAAACGGAATGCCCAGCATTTTTGCTGCTTCTTGCCCAATCAATTCGCCCACGCGCGTGATTTTAAAGGCGGTTTTTTTCACGATTTCGGCAATTTCGGTTAAATCGTGGCTGTCGCAGCCCTGCAAGGCTGCCTGAACCACACCAGGTCCCGACACGCCCACATTGATAATCGCGTCCGCCTCGCCCGAACCGTGAAATGCGCCTGCCATAAACGGATTGTCTTCCACCGCATTGCAAAACACCACGATTTTGGCACAACCGAAACCTTCGGGCGTGATGTTTGCCGTTTCTTTGATGATTTCGCCTGCCAATTTGACCGCGTCCATATTGATGCCAGCGCGGGTTGAGCCGATGTTGATGGACGAACACACAATATCGGTGGTTTTCATCGCTTCGGGAATGCTGCGAATCAGCGTTTCATCGGCTGGCGACATGCCTTTTTGCACCAGCGCGGAAAAGCCACCAATAAACGACACGCCGATGTCTTTTGCTGCTTTATCAAGGGTTTGGGCGATGGAAACATAGCTGCTTGCGCCTGTGGCTGCCGCGATTTGCGCGATGGGCGTAACGGAAATGCGCTGATTCACAATCGGCACACCGTATTTGGCAGACAAATATTGCGCGGTTTTGACCAAATCTTTGCCAATGCGCGTGATTTTGTTGTAAATATTTTGATTTAAGATGTTGATGTCGGGGTGTATGCAATCGTGCAAATCAATGCCGATGGTAATGGTGCGCACGTCAAAATTTTGCTCGGCAACCATATTGATGGTTTCTAGGATTTCGTTGGTGTGGAGATTGTTCATGGGGTTTCCTTGAAATTAGGTTTTCAGGCTGTTTTTTATGTACTGAAAAAACTGCCTGAAAAGTATTGATTATTTGATTTTCTTCAAACCCAATAATGGTGCAGGTTCGTCATGCCAACCTTGATAAGATAAAGCATACTCAAATTGATTAATCGGCACTTGTCTGCCTTCAACCAGAATAGACGTAAACATTTCAAGATTAGGTGAAAAACCCGTACTTTCTGTACTAGGCTTGGCAATTTCCAGAGACGTTCCAAAACCATCAGACGATTTACCATAACATTTTAAGTGCTGTTTCACTTTTTTCAGCCTTATGTATTTATCATCAGAAGTAACAATATGACACATCTCAAATTCTATTTTAAAACTTGGTACAGTCCAATCTTTAGGGTAAACCGATAAACTGACTTTATTGTTGTCCAACCTAATTTTTGCCAATGCCATTTTTTCCAATGGATTGCCCCAAGATTGTTGTACCTGATAATCACCAATATACTCTTGCAGCAATGCTCGTTCCTTCTCATGTAAAGTGGTGTCTTTAAAACTGGGAAAAGTAGTCGTTACATTTTTCTGAAACACTCTCATGTATCCACCACCAGCCATACAAGCAGCCAGCCCCAAACACGATAAACCAATCATGAATTTTTGAGCCAATTTCATTTTTGTTCTCCATATTGAAAAATTGTGTTACGCAAATATTGAATGTCATTGGCGGTAAAAGCAATTGTGTCATAACTTCGCATACCATGTAATCTGCGGTCGCGTGCATTGGACACTAATAGAGGTTCTTGTGTAGATTTCTCAATATCCGCATACCATGCAGGTTCTGATTTTGGTACGGTAGATGAAGTACATTGGGTTGCTGCTGCCAATTTTTGATTAACTTCTGGCAAGGTTTTTTGTCGCATTGTAGGCGATTGTTTTGCCCAATTTAAAAAGGTATCGTATGTATTCAGGCTGTCTGAAACGGATTGGGTACAATACGTTACTTTACTCCACAAATGGCTGTACATATTGATGCGTGTGGTGTTTTTATCACTTAAATTGTGGCACGCTTGTACCAATACTGTTATTGGTTTAGAAACTGTCTCCATTGAATAACGTTTATAAAATTTTTCGTCATGCTTTAAAAACAAATGGCTATTTTTATTGAAACGTAAAATTTGCAATCCTGTTAAACCTGTACAATCGTAATGTTCGGTAGGCGATGTTGTCGCACAAGCAGATAATGCGGCAGATAAAATCAATAATTTGATGATTTTCATATTTTATTTTCCTTATGTAAAAATGATTTTCAGTTTCCGTAGGTCGGGCATTCATGCCCGACCTACAACTACAACTATTTTGCAGGGTAATGAAAGGCAGCCTGAAATTTTGATTTTACTGCCAATTTTTCTTTTTAGACGTATGCCCAATCCCCACATTAAAACTGTTGGTCGGGTCAAGTTTGCGGTAAAACGCCTTCAATTCGGGTTTCGCTTCATACAAATGCCCCACATTATGCTCGGCAGGATATTGTGCGCCACGCGCGTCCAGCAATGCCAACATTTCGTGTTCCAAAGCCAACCAATCGTTGCCCTTTTTCACAATGTAATCTTGGTGGAAAACGTGGCAGAAAAAATGCCCATAATACAATTTATGACTGATTTTGTTGGCAATGTGTTCAGGCAGCGTTTCAAACCAATTTTCATCGTTGCGGCGCAAGGCAATGTCCAAAGCCAAAATTTCTTCCACTTCATCGGGGTGGACGGCTCGGTAACGCACCGCCGCGCTCGCCACCGCAAATCGGTGCAACATGGCAGCCTGCGCTTCTTGCGGATTGCATTCAAAAAACGCGCCTTTGGCAGAGTCAGCAAACAGGTTTTGCAAATATTCACGCGTTTCCGCCATGCCATCGCCGCCGACTTTGATGATTAAATGGTGTTCAAATTGCTCGCGGTAATCCAACATTTTTTGCGGCAAATGTTGCGGCAAATATTTGGACACAAATTGCAAAACGCGGTCAGAAAAATGTTTCGGCAACATCGGGATTTTTTTCGCAAAACGGTCTGCGCTGGCTTTGGCGGCAAACATTTTCGGTAAATTTGCCGTACCCGCATGTTTGATAACGTAAAACATGTCTTTGCCATAAGTCAGCGCAATATCAAAGGCGGTGCGGTGAATGTATTCGCCCAAAATTGGTAAACTTTTGAAATTGCCCAACATATCGCGGCGAATTTGCGTCAAAACCGCCGTGTCATTGGTGCCGAGATAAAATACTGCCGTGTTTTTTTCCGCAGGGAAAGTGTCCAAACGTACGGCAAACACCGCCAATTTGCCCGCGCTGCCCGATGCTTCGTAGTGTCGCGCAGGGTCGGCATTGAAACGGGCGGGCGTGTCCGCATTCACATCGCGCACATGGTGGCAATAGGCGTGGTCATGACCTTTGCCGCCAGCTTGAATGTCTTTGCGTTGATAGTGATGTCCTTGTAAATTCGTTAAAATTTCTTCGGGCGTATCGCCCAAATCAATGCCCAAATGATTGACCAATTCCAACTCACCAGCCGCATTGATTTGCGCGTACAACGCCATTTCCGTGTACGCAGGACCGCGCTGCACCAATGCGCCGCCCGAGTTATTGCACACGCCGCCCACCACCGAAGCACCAATGCAAGATGAGCCAATCACGGAATGCGGTTCGCGCCCAAGCGGTTTCAGTTTCAGTTCCAATTCGTTCAGGGTAGAACCCGCCAAACACACCACTTGTTCATTGTTGTTAATCAACTGAATGCCGTTGATTTTCATCGTGTTAATAATGACAATATCGCGGTCATAATCGCCACCTTGTGGCGTAGAACCGCCCGTCAAGCCCGTGTTTGCCGCTTGGCTGATGACCACCACATCTGCCGCCACGCACGCTTGCAAAGCCTGCCATTGTTGCAGCAGAGTTTTCGGGCGCACCACCGCCAAAGCTGCGCCTGAACCAAAACGGTAGCCTTCGCGGTAGGGCAATGTTTGCGCTGGGTCGGTTAAAACGTCATGTTCGCCAATGATTTGGCGCAGTTGGTCTAATAAATGTTGTGCTGACATTATGGGTTTCCTTTATGCAAGATTGAAAATATTCAGGCAGCCTGAAAACATCAGGGGGGATTATTGAGCGGTTTTGACTTCAATTTTCCCACTTTGTACTGCTTGCAATAATTGTTTTGCTTGGGTATTTTGTGGATGGGCTTGGACATATTCGCGCAAATTTTTTTCCGCTTCGGTTTGTTTACCTTGTGTTAATAAAGCCACCGCCAACTCAAATTTTGCTGCCGTATTGCCATCTTTAACCGATTGTTTCAACAATGTAATTGCTTTATCCGTATGCCCCACCGAAGTCAAAAATGAACCATACTCGCTCATCAAGTTCGTTTTTTCCTTGCCCGACAATGCGCCAGTAAGGTTTGATAATGTTGGTCGGTCGCCGCCGCTGCTTGTGGTACGTCCAAATTGTGCGCCATCCAGTTTACCCGTGCGGCGCGGTGCAAAACGGCACGATAGCCATCGTGTTGTGGCGTAATGATTTGCGTGGCAAGCAAGCCATTGAAAATGCGTGCCAATTCTTTGGCTTCTTGCTCTGCCAAATTTTTGTCTTTGGCGTTATCAAACTGGGTGGGGTACATGGCGGCGTGTCGGCTCAAGTCCTGATAAACCCGTTCTGCCATTTCAAAATTCACGCTGGTGGGCGTAACGATTTTGGATAAATCGTGTTTCGGATAAGGGGCAGCATGGGCAAAACTTAATGTGCTTGCCAATACAGTCGCTAAAATCATTTTTTTCATCATCAATTCTCCGTGTTTTAGTCAGTTAAATTAAATTCGGTGCATGGCGTTAAAAATATCTTCGTGTTGAATGCGAATTTGCAGCGCGAGTTTTTCGCTTTCTTGCGCGAAGAAATCTGCCAATTCGGTGGGCAATTTGGGGCATTTGCTGGTGTCCACCAAAATAATCATGGTGAAAAAATCGCTCATCAATTGCTGGCTAATATTCACAATATTGATTTGATTTTCTGTCAATAATTTTGACACTTCGTACACAATGCCAATGCGGTCTTTGCCCACTACAGTAATGATGGATTGAGCCATTTGGGTCTCCGTATAAATCAAAAAAAGGGTTTTCAGGCAGCCTGAAAGGGAATTTTTCTCATTTTAACGCAAAAAAACAGCCGTTAAATAAAAATTTAACGGCTGTTTTTTATTTTTTACTTAATCAAAATCGTCAATTTCATCATCGGCATATTGGCGGCGGCGTGAAGTTTGCACTGCTTCTGCCAATTTACGCGCCAGTCGGCGAGAGCGAATTTTCCGTGCCACGCGAATCCCAATCAAAGCGGCTGGAATCCCCAGCGTAATTGGCCAATAACCCAACAGGAAAATCAACATCATCATGATGTAATCCCAACCCTGCTTAATGCCATTCCACGCCATCACGCCAACATTGGGGCGATGTTGTTTGGCGAGCGCGTCCAAATTCGGCTGTAATTCTTGCATCACGCCTTCAGGCTGCCTGAAACGTAGGGTAATGGTGGCATACGCCATTTTGTCGCGCCAAAATTCTTGTTGCAAAGTGGCTTCGTTTTCACGCGCTTTTTTGTCAAATTCGGCACGAATATCGGCTTCGGTTTGTGCAGTGGGTTGTTTGCTGCGCTTGAATTCGTCTAATTTGGCGGCGAGTTCCTGTTGGCGTTGTGCTTCCAGCATTTGTTTGCGTAAAGTCAGGCTAACGTCTTCGGCTTTGAATTCTTGTTGTTGCAAAAATTCAATGACTTGCTGTAAATCTTTGATGAATTCGCTGGATTTATCGCGTGGTACGCGCACTGTCATGCTGCCTTCGTGGCTGTAACGTGTGATGTGGAGCGTGTTGCCATCGGGTTTGGGGTAGGCTTGCGAACCACTGGTGTAGGTTTTGATTTCGGAAAATACGATGAAACCTGCATGGCGTTTGGCTAATTCTTCCACTTGCATGGTGGTTTTTTGCACATTGCCCGTTTCAAAATTCAAATCGGCGGATACGACCATTTGGCGACCGTCAATGGTTTGGGTAATGACGGTGCTTGCGCCTAAAGGTGCGATGACTTCACTTGGTTCAGTGGGTGTGGCAATGGCGATAGGTGCAGATGTATTGGCAATAACGGCTTGCGCAGGTTGCACATTGGGCGCAGTAGTAGACTGCGTTTTTTGGCTTGACGTGTTGGGTGTTGTGCGTGGTTCTTGCTCTGAACACGCGTTCAAAGCCATCGCCACGATACTCACCAATAAAAGCTGTTTAAAACGCATAAAATCTCCTTGCATAACCAATATGCTCATTACTGCCTACTTGAAAAGCCGCAATCATAGCAAAATAGCGGTTTTGCGTAAATAGACGGCTTGGAAAACTTCAATAAAATCGCTCTTGTGTTGGTCAAAAGTGGTTTGGGTGTATTTACAGATTGATTTTTTGGTAATTTTTAATAAATTCAATGTATTATTTCTTTCAGGCTGCCTGAAATGGCGGCTTGAACAGGTTTAAATTCAAATGAGAAGAATTTTATTTGACCAAATGAATGTGTCTTTTCCGCCACAACCATGTGAGTAAACACCCTACTATTGCGCCGCCTACATGCGCCATGTGCGCGATATTGCTGCCAAATAGGGATACGCCCGAAAAAGTCGCAAAAATCTCATACGCCACAATCGCCATCACAAAATACTTGGCTTTAAATTCAAATGGCAAAAACATAATCCCAAGCGGCGCATTGGGAAAACGCATGGCAAACGCCGCCAAAATCGCAAATGCCGCCCCTGAAGCCCCCAATATTTGGCTGTGTGGCACATAGGCAGCAGGGGTTTGTATCGCTAAAACCAGATTGTACAACGCGCCACCAATTAAACCGCCCAATAAATAGAGTAGGGCGAATTTACGGGTTTTCATGGTGGCTAACACGGGCGCACCGAAAAAGTAAATGGCGTACATATTCAGCAGCAAATGGAGTATGTTTTCATGTAAAAAAATATGGGTAAACCATTGCCACCAGCGCAATTCGGGGTGGTTGAGTGGATAGAGCGCGGCAAATGGGCGCATATCCCAGCCCATCAGTTGCGAGAGAAATAGGGCGGTGTTTAAGCCAATCATGGCGTAGAAAAAATGTTGTGCTTTCATGATGTGAATTTGGGTGTGCGGAAAATGGACAATTGTACTGATTTTTACGTTTTCAGGCTGCCTGAAAATGCAAACACTTGCCAAATGGGTGGAAAATGGTTAAGTTTCGGGATATTTTTGCGTAGGGTGGTGTAAACCCACCATTTTTCTATTGTTGAATTATTTTTTAAGGTCAAACCCAAATGCCCCATCATTCCAAAAAACTCAGCTTTGAATTTTTTCCCACGCGCACAGCCGAAGGTCGCGCGAAGCAAGTGATTACGCGTAAACAATTGAGCCAATTCAATTATTCCTTTTTCTCCTGCACATCGGGCGCAGGCGGCAGCACCCGCGATGGCACCATGCAAACCATCAAAGATATTTTGAGTGAAGATATTCCTGCCGCACCACATTTGCCCTGTATTGGCATGACGGCTGATGAAATTAAAGATTTATTATTAGAATACAAAGAGATAGGCGTAAAACACATTGTCGCCTTGCGTGGCGATATTCCGTCTGGTTTGGGCTATAGTATGGAGGGTATGCGCTATGCCAATGAATTGGTTGAATTAATCAAAACGGAACACGGCGACTATTTCCACATTGAAATCGCCGCTTATCCCGAATATCACCCCCAATCGCGCAGCGCAGAAGACGACATCAACCACTTTGTTCGCAAAGCCAAAGCGGGCGCAGATTCCGCCATCACGCAATATTTTTACAATGCGGACGCGTATTTCCGTTTTGTGGACGATGTGCGTGGTCGCGGTGTGGAATTGCCGATTGTGCCAGGGATTATGCCGATTGCCAGTTTTGCGAAATTGGCGCGATTTTCCGATATGTGTGGCGCGGAAATTCCCCGTTGGTTGCGTTTAAAATTGCAATCGTATGCCGATGACACCGCTTCTATCAAGGCTTTGGGCTTGGACGTGGTAACAGAAATGTGTGAGCGTTTATTGCGCGAAGGCGCACCGAGTTTGCATTTTTATACTTTAAATCAAGCGGGGCTGGTGTCCACCATTTGTCAGCGTTTGGGCTACTGATTTATTTGTCAAATCAGTAAGTTGTGATGAAAAACTAGCGATTTTGTCATAAAGACGATATAATTTTCTCCTTTTGCTTCAAATACATTTCAGGCAGCCTGAATTTCAGGCAGCCTGAAACCGCTTCACCTAATCTATCAAGGATTGCTCATTATGATGACGCTTTATTCTGGCATTACTTGCCCATTTAGCCACCGTTGCCGTTTTGTTTTGTTTGAAAAAGGCATGGATTTTGAAATCAAAGACATTGATGTGTTTAACAAACCCGAAGATTTGGTATTGATGAATCCTTATAATCAAGTGCCTGTGCTGGTAGAACGCGACCTGATTTTATTTGAATCCAATATTATTAACGAATACATTGATGAACGCTTTCCCCACCCACAACTCATGCCCGGCGACCCTGTGATGCGTGGACGTGGGCGTTTGGTGTTGCACCGTTTGGAAAAAGAGCTGTTTGTGCATGTGCAAACGCTGGAAAATTCAGCCGCCACCGCCAAAGAGCAAGCCAAAGCGCGTGAAGCCATTGCCAATGGTTTGACCATGATTGCGCCAGCATTTGCCAAAAGCAAATATGTATTGGGCGATGATTTTTCCATGATTGACGTGGCACTTGCGCCCTTGCTGTGGCGTTTAGACCACTACGA
Organism: Alysiella crassa DSM 2578; assembly: GCF_000745955.1. Lineage (GTDB taxonomy): Bacteria > Pseudomonadota > Gammaproteobacteria > Burkholderiales > Neisseriaceae > Simonsiella > Simonsiella crassa. The sequence continues at coordinate 20,894 of NZ_JQKH01000039.1, forward strand.
AATCAAATTGGGCAAAACCGCAACCCCGATTTTGAAATCCGCCGAACGCATTTTCCAACGCGAAGCCTTTATCGCCGCGCTCACGCCAGCCGAAAAAGCGATGCGTAAATAAGGATTCAGGAAAATGAGTACATCAACCAAACCTTATTTGGTACGCGCTCTGTACGAGTGGTGTTTGGATAATGGCTATACGCCCTACATTACGGTGTGGGTAAACGAATACACACGCGTTCCCGCCCAATATGTGCAAAATGAACACATTACCTTGAGCATTAGCCCCACCGCCACCAAAGATTTATCCATTGACAATGAATGGGTGAATTTTCATGCACGATTTGGCGGCGTAGCGCAAGAATTGTGGATTCCTGTGGGGCATATTGTCGGCGTGTTTGCCAAAGAAACGGGCGAAGGCATGGGTTTTGAGATTGAGCCGTTTGTGGGCGAAGCGGGCGATAATCCAAATGCGCCATCCGTTGCTGACCAGCCAGCCCCATCATTGGAATCAGCCCAGAAAAAGGGTTTGAAATTAGTTAAATAAATTGAGAAATAAATGGTAGGCAGCCTGCACATATTTTCAGGCTGCCTGAATTGAATAAAATTGAAATTAATCAAGGATTAAATCATGAAAAAATCATGGCTGGGCGCAATGTGTGCGCTGGTGTTGTCGGCGTGTGCGGCGAATGGCGGTTCGGGCAACAGCGAAGTGTACGGTGTCATCACAGGTGGCGTGGAAACGTCCAAGAATTTTTAATCATGAAAACGCGTTGGTTTGTGTGGGCGGTGATGGCGTTGGCATTGTCGGGGTGCGCGGTGGTGCATCAATCTGATGGCGGCACGGCGTATGGCGTGTTTATGGGCGGATTATTTGAATTAGATGGTTTGCTGATTCGTTAATTCAGTCAAAAATTCAGTCAAATAAATCAAACAGGCGGATTGAAATATATCCGCCTTTTGCGTTTTCAGGCTGCCTTTTTGTACACAACAAAATTCATGTAGGGTGCGTACCACGCACCGAATTATCCAGTCGTTTGAATGATTTAGTGCGTGGTACGCACCCTACATTTTAGTTAGGGGTTAGGAAAAATTATCGTGTACCGAAAGGCAGCCTGAAAACAAAAATTTGGAATCAAATCAAATGAGTTATATTGGAAGATTTGCCCCCAGCCCCACAGGTTTACTGCACATCGGCTCGCTGCTGACGGCGTTGGCAAGTTATGCTGACGCGCGTTCACATGGTGGTCAATGGTTGTTGCGTATGGAAGATTTAGACCCGCCACGCGAAATGGTTGGTGCGGCGGACAATATTTTGTTTACGCTGGAACAATTTGGTTTTGAGTGGGACGGTGAAGTGGTCTACCAAAGCCAACGCCACACGCTCTATCATGCCGCATTGGACGAGTTGCGTGAAAAAAATCTCGTTTATCTATGCACTTGCAGCCGCAAAGATTGGCACGCGGCAGCGCGACAGGGGGTGGACGGTTTTGTTTACAATGGCGCGTGTGCCAGCAAAAATCCACACAGGCAGCCTGAAAAATCGGCGGCGTGGCGCATTCGCGTTCCCAATCAAGTTTTTGAATTTGAAGATGAAATTGTGGGGCGATATGGGCAAAATTTGGCAGACGAGATTGGCGATTTTGTTTTGTTACGCGCCGATGGTTTTTGGGCGTACCAGTTGGCGGTGGTGGTTGATGATATAAAACAAGGGGTTACGCATATTGTGCGTGGACAAGATTTGCTGGTGTCCACGCCGCGCCAAATGTATTTGCAAACGTGTTTTCAGGCTGCCACGCCGCATTACGCGCATTTGCCTTTATTGGTCAATCATTTGGGGCAGAAATGGTCAAAGCAAACACTCGCGCCTGCGTTGGATTTGGCGGCGCGGGAAACTTTATTGCGGCAAGTATTGGGCTATTTGAATCTGCCTGCTTGCCCCGATGTGGATTCGCCGCACGATGTGTTGGCGTGGGCGGTGGCGCATTGGCAGATGGCGCGTGTGCCAAAACAGGCGATGTGTACGGAAACTGTGTAGTTTTCAGGCAGCCTTTCAGTACACGACAAAAAATCGGACGACCTGTTTTGGGTTTGAAAAATAGTCCAAAGTTGCCATCATCAACATGGCGGCT
>NZ_JQKH01000040.1 GCF_000745955.1 Alysiella crassa DSM 2578
TCGTGAGAAAATTAATACGATACCACTGAATTGATGCGGACTTCTTTTTTTATTGTACTTTTTTTGTCGTGTACTGAAAGGCTGCCTGAAAATTAATTTTTAAATTTCCAAAAACGAAAATCAACTTCCCATTTTTCGCCATTCAAATTTTAAAAATTAAATCTTATAATACGCCCATTCCAGTTATTTTAAAGAGAAAATTTTATGAAAAAATTCGCCAGCACCGCCCTTGCCCTAACCCTTGCCACTTTGGGCGTGGCGTGTACGCCAATTAACCAAGCCATTCACAGCACGCCAAGCGTTCAGACGGCAAACATCAGCACCGCCAAAGAAGTTACTCAATTAAGCTATATTGAAAATCTAAAAAGCCCCGAAGATTTGGTGCAAATTCCCAATTCCAAATGGATTATCGCCAGTGAAATGACCCACCATAGCGGTTTGTATTTGATTGATAGCCAAAGTAAAACCACTGCTCACCTGATTGCCCCGAAAGCGTCCGCACCTTCCGCCCAATTTAAAAACAGCCAGCCACAACCGCACGCCGATGAAATGCAAATTCACGGGTTAAGCATTCGTGCGATTGGCGGCGGCAAATCGCTTTTGTATGCGGTCAATCACAACGGCTTTGACCAAAACATCACCCGTGAAACCATTGAAGTTTTTGAAGTGGACAGCACCCAAGCGACACCAACAATTAAATGGCTTGGCAATGTGCCAATGCCCAAAGACGATAAGGGCAGATATTTAGCAGGTAATGCAGTGGTATCAGGGGCGGACGGCTCAATTTACACCACTGTAATGATGCACCCACACAATACACTTGAAGATATGTTTGCAGGCAAAACCACAGGAGCAATCTATCGCTGGTCGCCAAAAACACAAATCTTTGAAAAATTGCAAGGTACAGAATTTAACGGCAATAATGGCATTGAACTCTCCAAAGACGGTCAATTTATTTATGTTGCCCATATGAAAAAGTTAAGTAAATTAACCAATACCAACCCTGCCAAAGAAGTTGCCACCGCCCAGCTTAATTATGGCGTATTTGACAATTTGCATTGGGCGGGCGATAAGCTGATTACCGCAGGTTCTCGCACCCAAAATTGTGGTGAGACAATGACTTATGAGTGTTTAAAAGATTTTCACATCACCACGATTGCCCCTGATAATTTGGCAATCACGCCTTTGTATCAAGGCAAATACACGCAGGATTTTAGTGGCGTTTCTACCGTATTGCCTGTGGGAAAAACTTATTATTTAGGCTCGTTTTATAGAGATAAAATGGCATATTTTGAAGGGAAGTGATTTTTTTTAAGAAGACACCGTTTGAGAAATTCAAACGGTGTTTTTTGATTGGAATTTTGCAAAATGGGTTTTCAGGCAGCCTGAAAGCCTATTTTTAAATCTCATATTTCCAAAAATGAAAACAAAATTTCCAAAAATCGCCATTATTTTATTAAATATAAAACCTTATAATACGCTTATCCAATTATCCAAACTATCCAATTTAAGGAGCAATAATGAGTAAACAAATGCTAATCGGTCTTGGTATGACAGGTGCTTTTGGGGCGAACCAAAGAGCGTGGCTTGACCCCAGTCTTGATGTCAAAACCCACCCTGATTTTGATGCCGACATTCGTGCCGCCCAGCTTGCCGAACAAGGCAAATTTCAGTTTTTATTTTTGGGCGATTTTCCTGCAACCGTGCCACAGGACAATTCTGTGGTGGGCGGTATGGCGTTGGAGCCGATTGTGGCATCGGCACTGATTGCACAGGCAACCAGCCGTATTGGCATTGCGGCAACGGTGGCGACTTCGTGGAGCATTCCCTACACACTTGCCCGTCAGTTTAAAACGCTTGATGTGATGAGTGGCGGAAGAATGGCGTGGAATGCGGTAACAGGGGCAAATCCCCAAATTGCACAGGCGTTTGGCGTAATGCTTGGCGACAGTCCCAGTCGCTATGAAAAGGCGTATGAATTTACCGAAATGGTACAAAATTTGTGGTCATCGTGGGGCGAAACTGCCCTAAAAACCGACAAATCCGCCCAAATTTTTGCCGATTATAACCAAGTCAAAACCATTGCCCAAAAAGGCAAGCATTTGCAATCGGTGGGGGCATTGCCGATACCGCCGTCCAAGCAGGGGCAACCTGTGATTTTCCACTCTGGCGGTTCGCCCAATAACATTGCCTACGCTGGTCGCTATGCCAATGTGATGATTGGCGAAGTGTGGACGATTGAACAAGGGCAAGCCATTCGTAATGGCCTTGCGTCAGTCTGCCATTGACAATGGGCGAAACCCTGACGACATCAAATTCATTGCAGGGATAATGCCACTCATCGCTGATAGCAAACAAGAAGCCCTAGACCGCCACGCCTTTTTTATGGATGAGCAGACGCTGTATCAACGAGTTCGCCATATCGGAGCGGTATTGGGAACGGTGTTTGATTTGGACGATTTGGATAAGCCGATTGACCCTGCCATACTTGATAAGGTGCAAATCACGCCTTATTCTGACCCACGCACCGAGATTGTTCTCAAAGTCGCCCGTGAAGGCTGGACACTAAAAGAAGTCATTCATCATTCGGTGATTGATTATCACCCCGCCTCAGTCGGCACAGCAGAGGACACGGCTGACTTTATGACCGAGTGGTTTAATGAAGGGGCGTGCGACGGCTTTTGGGTATTGCCTGATGTCTATGAGGTGGATTTAAAACGCTTTGTAGATGAAGTCGTGCCGATTTTGCAGGAACGGGGGGTGTTTCATCAAGATTATGAAGGCGACACTTTAAGGGAGCATTTGGGCGTACCGTATCAGTATGGTTTGAGAAAATAAGGATAAAAACGCCGTTTGGGGAAATTCAAGCGGTGTTTTTTTAATGGCAAAATAACTTTCAGGCAGCCTGAAACCCCATTTTCTTAATTTTTATCTTTCCATTTTTAAAAATCAACTTCCTATTTTCAACCATTCAATTATCAATAATAAAATCCTATAATATCCCCATACTTTTTAATGGGAGAACCCAAAATGACCGACTATCTTGACAATTCAAACAAAAAAATCAAACTTGCCCTGCAACTCGTCTCAGGCTATGCATCCGAATTTCAATCGTGGCGATTGCCCGAAAGCCACGAAAAAGCCTATACCGACATTGATTTTTATGTGGAAATGGCAAAAACGGCAGAAAAGGGCAAAATCCACACCCTGTTTATTGCCGATACACCCTCATTTGGTGGGGCAGGGGGTGGCACGGACATTGCTACGCGTTCGCCTGCGTTTCCACTTGAACCAATGGTAATGCTCTCTGCCGTTGCTTACGCCACCCAAAAAATCGGAATGGTGGCAACTTTTTCAACCACTTACAACCTGCCTTATAATTTGGCTCGTCAGCTCAAAACGCTGGACACCTTATCCAAAGGGCGTTTGGGCTGGAATGCCGTTACCACAGGCACACCTTTTACCGCTTACAATTTTGGCGACAAACCCTTGCCCGACACCGCCACTCGCTACGAAATGGCACACGAGATGGTGGAAGCGGTGCAAACGCTGTGGAGGACTTTTGGCGAAAATGCCTACATCACCGACAAAGCTACAGGGCAATTTGCCGATATGAGCCAAATCAAACCAGCAGGTTACAAAGGCAAACATTACCAAGTCAAAGGGGCGTTGCCTATTCCAGCCACACCACAAGGTCAACCACCGATTTTTCAGGCAGGCCCAAGCCCCGAAGGGGTGGAGCTGGCAGGACGCTTTGCCAGTGGCGTGTATGCCAATCCGTTTACGATTGAAGAAGCGAAAGCCTATCGCAATGTATTAAAACAAAGTGCCATTGCTCACGGTCGCAATCCTAATGAAATCAATATGTTTAGCGGATTTATGTTTACCATTGGCGACAGTTATGAAGAGGCACTCGCTCGTAGAATGCAACTCCTTGATTTTATGAGTGATGAGGAATTTAATGGGCAAATTCGCTATTTATCGTCGATGATTGGGGTGGATTTGACAGGGCGAGATGTGAATGAACCTTTGCCCAAATATCTACAAAATCAGGCAAGCCCACACCCGCACGACCCACGTTCGCCAAGAGCGGTGGCACTGATTCAGCGTGGAATGTCGCCCAAAGAAGTGCTTGCCAATGGTGTGATTAACTATCACCCTGTGGTGGTGGGGATGGCAAGCGATGTGGCGGATTTTATGGAAGAATGGTTTAAGGCTGGGGCGACAGACGGTTTTTCGCTTGCCCCTGACAGTCAAATGGGCGTGCGTGAATTTGTGGAAAAAGTCGTGCCGATTTTGCAGGGGCGAGGGATTTATCATCTTGATTATGAAGGCGATACGCTAAGGGAGCATTTGGGTGTGCCGTATCAGTATGGGTTGAAAGGTTAAGGGAAACACCGCTTGGGGAAAGGCAAGCGGTGTTTTTTGATTGGAATTTTGGAAAATGGGTTTTCAGGCTGCCTGAAACCCTACACCCCTTTATTTTCCAGCGATTTTCGGTTTATCCACCACACCAGCGACAACATCACAGGCACTTCAACCAACACACCCACCACCGTTGCCAATGCCGCCCCCGAATTTAAACCAAATAAAGCAATCGCCACCGCCACCGCCAATTCAAAAAAATTGCTCGTGCCGATTAAGCAAGCAGGGGCGGAAATGGCGTGGGGCAATTTAAGCCATTTTGCCCAAATCGCACTGAGTGCAAAAATGCCGTAAGTCTGCACCAATAAAGGAATGGCAATCAGCAGGATAATCATCGGCTTATCCACAATGGTTTGTGCCTGAAACGCAAACAACAGCACCACCGTCAATAACAATCCCAAAATAGACAAAGGCTTAAAACGCTGGCTGAATTGGAGAATTTTGTGTTCATCTTGCAAAGATTTGCGAGTGGCAACTCCCACAAGCAAAGGCAACACCAAATACAGCAACACGCTAAAAAACAGCGTGTCCCACGGGATTGTGATGTCGTTCATACCAAGCAAAAGTCCTGTAATCGGAGCAAAGGCAAAAATCATAATCACATCATTTAAAGACACTTGCACCAGCGTGTAATTGGGGTCGCCTTTGACCAGTTGAGACCAAACAAAAACCATTGCCGTACAAGGTGCAACCCCAAGCAAAATCATACCTGCAATGTACTCGCTTGCCGATTGTTCATCTACCCAGCCAGCAAAAAACACCTTAAAAAACAACCAGCCCACAAGTGCCATAGTAAAAGGCTTAATCAACCAATTTACCGTTAAAGTCAGCCAAAGCCCTTTGGGATTGTGGCGGATATTTTTAATGGCAAGCCAGTCAATTTGTATCATCATTGGATAAATCATCAGCCAAATCAGCACCGCAATCGGCAAATTGATTTGAGCCACTTGCATTGTGGCAATCCATTGAAAATAAGGCGTAAACCAAATACCCAGCCCCACGCCAAGCAAAATCGCCAACCCCACCCACACACTCAAAAATCGTTCAAAAATGCCCATTTTATGCCCCTTGTACACGGATGATTTCGCCGTCTTCTTTGATAAAATCACTTTGCAATGCCACAGGTGAAATGCTCAAAAATACTTCGCTCGGACGGCACAAACGCACGCCTTTTTCGGTGATGACAATCGGGCGGTTGATTAAAATGGGAGCATTTAGCATTGCCTTGATGATGTCGTCGTCGCTCACATCGTTGTCCAAATTAAATTGTTGATATTCAGGCACATTACTTCGCAAAAGCTCTCTGGGCGTGATGTTCATTTGCTCAATCAATTGGCGTAATGTGCGTTCATCGGGCGGGGTGTCCAGATAATGAATAATGGTCGGCTCAATGCCCAAATGGCGAATCAAAGCCAGCGTGTTGCGAGAAGTACCGCATTTGGGATTGTGATAAATGCTGATTTGGTGCATAGTATGTTCCTTATTTCAAGAGTTATTGAAATGAATGAGCAAAAAAATTTGCTAACACGATTGGCAAAATTTTTCGCAATCGCCACCGCTTGCGTTTTCACAACAGCGATGCAATAAAAATTCAATCAAGCCGTTCATCATCGCTAAATTGGCGAAATAACGGACAAATTTTCCCTGCTGTTCACTGTAAACAAGGTTGGCGTTTGCCAAAGTTTTTAAGTGAAACGACAGATTATTGGGGGCAAGATTGAGCTGTTTTGCCAAATCGCCCGCCACCATACCACGCCCCCCTTCGGCGGTCAGGGCTTGGAAAATGGCAAGGCGTGTGGGCGAAGCAAGACTTTCAAACAGTTTGCTGGCGTGTTCGGTGTTCATATTCATAGGCGGTTAGTATAGCAGGGTGTGTTTTTCATTTCAATAGGTGTTGAAATGATGTTTGCGTATTCAGACTGTCTGAAAATTTATATTTCCAAAAATGAAAATTAACTTTCCAAAAATCGCCATTCCATTGCCAATTATAAAATTTTATAATACACCCATTCCATTTATTTTAAAGAGAAAATTTTATGAACCGCATTAGCCAAATCTTAAACATCAAACACCCCATTGTCCAAGCCCCAATGTCGTGGCTGACAGACGCACATCTGGTGGCAAGCGTGGCGGACGCTGGCGGATTGGGCTTTTTAGCCCCACACGCAGGGCAAACGACCAACCCCACTTCCAACGAAGAAGTTTTAGAGCGTATGCGTAACGAAATCCGCAAGGTCAAAGCCTTGACCGACAAGCCTTTTGGCGTGCCGTTTATGTTGTCGTATGATTTTTCGCTGATTCCTTTAATGGTGGATTTGTTTATTGAAGAAGGTGTGCCTGTGGTGCTGGACAATGGCTGGCTTGACCCCGAGATTTACGCCAAACTTAAAAACGCTGGCATTAAAATCATCTGTCGTTTGCCCAATCCCAATTTGGCGGACGCACTCAAAGCCCAAGCGTTAGGGGCGGATATTTTGGTGCTGACGGGTTTTGACGAAGGCGGAACTTTGCCGATGAAAGAAGTGGGCAGTTTTAATGTCTTGGCGGAATTTGTCGGTAAAGTGGATTTGCCGATTATGCTGGCTGGTGGGATTGCCGACAAAAAATCGGTTCAGGCTGCCTTAACTTTGGGGGCGGAAGGCGTGTGGATTGGCACGGCATTTATCGCCACAAGCGAATGCCGAAGCCATCAAAAAGTCAAAGAATGGATTGTCAATTCAACGGCAAATGATTTGTTATTGTTCCGCACCGAGCCGTATTATTACCGCTCTTTGCCAACCGAACTTGCCAAAAAATGCTTTGAAATGAGCGAAAACGGGGCAACTCGCTCTGAAATTGCCAAGGTGATGAACGCTGGTACAGGAATGCGTTTGGGTATGTTAGAAGGCGATTTTGAAAACGGCTATGTGTCGGTGGGCAATGGCATTTCACAAATCCACAAAATCAAAAGCGTGAAAGAGTTGATTGATGAGTTGATGGCTTAATTAAAAAACACCGTTTAATGATTGAAATTAAACGGTGTTTTTTTTATATTCAGGCAGCCTGAAAATCAATACACATCACGCTGATACCGCTTATTTTGGCGCAAATTGTCCAAATATTCTTCCGCGTCATCGCGCGATAAATTGCCTTGTGATTCAATCACATCAATTAAAGCGCGTTCCACATCTTTTGCCATTTTGCTGGCATCGCCACACACATAAACGTGTGCGCCATTTTGCAACCATTGCCAGAATAATTGGGCATTTTCCCTAATCTTATCTTGCACATAGATTTTTTCCGCTTGGTCGCGCGACCACGCAAAATGGTATCGGTGCAAATAGCCGTTTTTGGCAAATTGCTGCCATTCCGTTTGATACAAGAAATCTTCGCTGGCGTGTGGATTGCCAAAAATCAACCAATTTTCGCCAGTTGCTTCGCTGGCAGCACGCTGTTGCACAAAGGCGCGAAATGGCGCAATGCCCGTGCCAGCACCAATCATGATAATGGGCGTGGCAGGATTTTCAGGCAGCCTGAAATGCGGATTTTGTTCCACAAAAACATGAATTTGTCCATCTTCTGCAGCACGTCTCGCCAAAAAACTGGACGCGCCACCCTCGCGGATTTTGCCCGCGTGTTCGTAACGCAACGCGCCCACCGTCAAATGCACCTCCTCGCCCACCTCGTCCTGCGCGGACGAAATGGAATACAAGCGCGGCGCAATCGGTCGCAACAAGCCAAGTAATTGTTCTGCCGACAATTTTGTCGGGTATTTTTGCACAATCCCCACAATCGGATTGGCTTGCACAAAAGCATTGACATCATCGCCAATTGCTTGATTTAAATCGGCATTTTGGGCGATTGCCGCATAATTTTTCACAAATTGGGGCGTGTTTTGCGTGATTTCCATTTTGTGAACCAGTTGGTCGCGCAGATTTTCATCGTCCGCCAAACCCACCGCATTCAAAATTTCATCAACCAAATCAACATCATTGCTGAACCAAACACCCAAGGCATCGCCAACTTGATAAGTCATGCCCGAACCCGACAAATCCAATTCAATGTGGCGCACATCTTTGTCCGAACCGCGCCCTGTGATTTTTTGGCGCGTTAAAAGCGTGGCGGCAAACGGTTTTTCTTTGGAAAACGCATTGTCGGGCGCGACAAGCGTGTTCAGGCTGCCTGAAAGATTGTGGCTGGCATTTTGGTTTTGTGAATTTGCCAATGCTTTGATTTGCAAACCGATTTGTTCAACCCAATTTTGCGCGGTAGCCTGAAAATCCAAATCGCATTCGGTCAAATCCATCAAACGGCTTGCGCCCAAATCCGCCAATTTTGCGTCAAATTCACGCGCAGCACCGCAGAATTTCGGATAAGAACTGTCGCCCAAACCCAAAACCGCAAAACGCAATTCATTCAATTTGGGGGCTTTTTTGCCGTGCAAGAATTTGTGCAAACTCACGGCTTCTTCGGGCGGTTCGCCCTCGCCTTGTGTGGACGTAATCAGCAAAACAATGTCGTTTTCTGCCAAAGACTTGGGTTTGAAATCCGCCGCGTGGCTGTGTTGATGCGCCACACCCAAAGCGGTCAATTTTTCGCTTAATTGTTGGGCAACGCCACGCGCATTACCCGTTTGCGATGCGGAAACAATGTGAATATTTAAAGATTTGGCGTTTGCACTTGATGTCATATTCAGGCTGCCTGAAAGCGTGTCGGGGTGCGTTTCGCCATTGGCTTTTGCCCAGCAATAGCCCGACAGCCACGCCAACTGAACAGGCGTGAGCGCAGCAAGGTGGGGCGTGAGTTCATTTGGAATGGGGTTCATGGTATATTCCTTTGATTGAATTTACTGTTATAATTTCACACAGATTTTTATGTTGAACAAAGGGTTATTCAAATGTCTGCAAATTTATTTTTGGTTAATTATGCCAATGCCGATGAGCAAAATTTATACGATGACGGCGCAATCACGGTAGAAGAAACCTTTATTGATGATGAAATTTTCACGCAAATTCAACCTTTTCTTGTGGAAAAAGAAATTTTAGAAAGCAAAAATGCGCCTGATACCGTCAGAATTACCGTTTTGCCCAACGATAAATTATTGGAAGTGGAAAATTTATTAACGTCTTCGTATCTCAAAAAAATTGATGATTTAAATCAAAAGGTTTTGGATAAAAACATCAGCGATAAAATCATTGATTTGGGGATTTTTTCCAATATTTTGAAAATCATCAAACGCAAAACGCAAGAATTTCATAATCATTCCAGTATCTTAATTATGATTGGCTAAAAAATGGCTGCAAACGACAATCTCGGTAAAATGGGCGAAATGAACGCGCTGATTTTGACCGCACAAATGGGGAAATTGCACCCGCGTGTTGAACCCCTGCGCCACACCGCCACCAATATGCCCGATAATGGTGTGGACGTGGAACTCAAACATACGGAACAACATTGGCAAGATATTCAAGCCATTGTACAAGGTCGGCAAACGCAATTTTCAGGCAGCCTGAACGATACCAGCCCCAATAGGACCACGCGCATTGATGTGAAAAATCATCAAGGCAAATTAAGCAAGCCACAAGTGGAAAAATTCATTGGCGATTGCGCCAAAAATCCCACCATGAATGGCGATATTTTGTTGGGCGGTAATGGCTTAACCAAAGGCGCGGAACAGGCTTTACGCGATGGTCAAGCGGCGTATCCGCAACGCAAAATTGCTTATATTGATAACGATGGTTGGGCGCGTTTGAACCAAGCGGTTTTGTTGCCCACGCTGCCTGAAAAATGAAATTTATCGTGAATTCAATTTAAACCAGTACCGCGTTGCCAGCTCCCTTATGTACTATGTGTACATGGCGGTCGCTGTCGCCTTGTCCTGATTTAAATTGAATCCACTATATTTAAATTTCAAATACATCAATCACATCTTCGCCCGAAATCATGCCTGCCGCCACCGTGTGATTTGTCGCTTCGTCAATCAAAATAAACGCGCCAGTTGCCTGATTTTCTGCGTAAGTGGTGGCACAAATCGGCTGTTGCGTGGCAATGCTGACACGCGCAATATCATTGATTTTTAAAGTATCTGCTGACTGGGCGCGGCTTAAAGTTTGCACGTCCCACACATATTCAATTTGCTTGATTTTTGCCGCGACCGTTTGCGTGCCGTGTTTGAGCCAATATTTTCGTGCAGGATTGAGCGGCGTATCGTCAAACCAACACAAAGCTGCCTGAAAATGCTGCGTGGGCGTGAGCGAATTATCCAAAGAAACAAACACATCGCCACGCGAAATGTCCAAATCCCTGTCCAAAGTCAGCGTTAAAACATCGCCAGCTTGGGCAGAATCCGCCAAACCGTGTGGGGTGTGGATTTGGGCAACAACAGCCGTTTTGTTACTGGGTAAGATTTTGATTTCTTGACCAATTTTCAGGCTGCCTGTTTCCAAACGCCCTTGATAACCGCGAAAATCATCGCTGCTGCTGCCATCTTGTCGCGCCACACGTTGCACAGGAAAATGTGCAGGCAAATCAAGGCGATGATTGTGGCTGTCGGGCAAACTTTCCAGCAAAGGCAAAAGCGGTAAGCCATTGAACCATTTTGTGTTTTCCGATTTTTGCACAATATTGTCGCCACCCAATGCGCTAATCGGCAAAAAGTGAATGTTGGTGGTCAAACCAATTTGTTGCGCCAAATTTTGATAGGCTAAAACAATCGTTTCATACACTTCACGGTTGAAATCCAACAAATCCAATTTGTTCACGGCAACAATGATGTGTGGCGTAGCAAGCAATTTCAAAATCGCGCTGTGGCGTTTGGTTTGTGGCAGCAAAACGGGTTTTTCCCCAGATAAATCAACGCGTGTTGCGTCAATCAACACAATCGCTGCGTGGGCGGTGGATGCGCCAGTTACCATATTGCGCGTGTATTGTTCGTGTCCAGGGGTGTCGGCAATGATGAATTTGCGTTTGGGTGTGGCGAAATAGCGATAGGCAACATCTATCGTGATGCCTTGTTCGCGTTCGGCTGCCAAGCCGTCTGTTAGGCTGGCGAAATCGGGTGTTTCGCCATTTTGTGCGGCTGCGTCCAATTTGGCGATTTGGTCGGCAAGCAGGGTTTTGCTGTCATAGAGCAAACGCCCGATTAGGGTGGATTTGCCGTCATCAACGCTGCCTGCGGTGATGAAACGCAATACAGATGTGGTCATGTTTATTCCTTTAAATTCAATTTTGTAGGGTGCGTATCACGCACCGAATTGCAAATTATTTCAATGATTTGGTGCGTGGTACGCACCCTACTGTTGCCGTCCGCTAGGACTTTCAGGCAGCCTGAAAAATCAAAAATACCCCTGCTTTTTGCGTTCTTCCATTGCCGATTCCGAAACGCGGTCGTCCATGCGCGTGGCGGAACGCTCCGAAAGGGTGGCGGTGGCGGTTTCCGCAATGATTTCATGGGGATTTTGCGCGGTGCTGGCAACAGGGCAGGTGCAAGAAATGTCGCCCACCGTGCGAAAGCGTACGCTGCGGATTTGGCTGGTTTCGCCGTCTTTTTTTGGGGTTAAATGGGTAACGGGGACAAGCAAGCCATTGCGTTCCACCACTTCGCGTTCGTGTGCATAATAGATTGATGGTAAAGACAAATTCTCTCGCGCAATGTATTGCCAAACGTCCAATTCTGTCCAATTTGAAATGGGAAACACGCGCATGTTTTCGCCTTGAAACAGGCGCGTGTTATACAAATCCCACAATTCAGGGCGTTGATTTTTCGGGTTCCATTGCCCAAATTCATCACGAAACGAGAAAATGCGTTCTTTGGCGCGTGCTTTTTCTTCATCGCGTCTTGCGCCACCCATCAGTGCGTCAAAACCTTGTTTTTCAATGGTTTCCACCAAAGTAACGGCTTGGGCGGCATTGCGTGAATCATTGGGGTGGCGCAACACCACCGTGCCGTTTTTGATGGATTCTTCCACGCTGCCGACCACCAATTCCACGCCTGTTTTGCGTACGGTTTCATCATGAAAATCAATCACTTCGGGATAATTGTGTCCTGTATCAACGTGCAATAATTTGAATGGCAATTTGAGCGCGCGCCCCGTAATCGCAAACGCCTTAATCGCCAGCGCAAGCAAAACCACGCTGTCCTTGCCGCCCGAAAACAGCAAGGCAGGATTTTTCGCGTTGGCGATGACTTCACGAATGATGTAAATGCTTTCGGCTTCTAAATCATGGAGATGATTGTTTTGAATGGTCATTTTATTTTCCTTGCGTAGAGTGGGTGCTTGCACCCACCAATTTTGGTCATTCATCGTTTCAGGCAGCCTGAAACCGCGTGGGTGCAAGCACCCACCCTACAAAATCAATATAAAACAATTATTTATGCAAACCACATTCCTTGCTGTCGCGCTGTTCCCACCACCAACGCCCAGCGCGAATGTCATCGCCCAACTTCACGGGCATGCTGCACGGCTCGCAACCGATACTCGGATAACCTTGTGCATATAATTCATTGAAAACAATATTGTTTTGTAAAATATGCGCCCAAACATCGGTTTCCGACCAATCGTAAATGGGGTTGAATTTGGCGATGTTGCGCGCTGTGTCTTGTTCTTGAAAATCAAGTTCTTGGCGTGTAATGGATTGTTCGCGCCTTTGCCCAGTCAGCCAAGCGTTTGCGCCTTGTAATGCGCGATTGAGCGGCTCAATTTTGCGGATAAAACAACATCGTTTGCGTAAATCCACGCTTTCGTAAAAGGCAAATTCGCCAAAATTTTGTACATAATCATCACTATCCTTTTGATTGGGATAGTAAAATTCAAATGGAATATTGGGATAATCCGTTTGCAATTTTTGGGCAAGGCGCAAAGTTTCCGCGTTCAATTTGCCTGTTTCCAAGACAAAACTCACGCAATTCGCGCCCATTTGCGCCAGTTCGTGCAAAATTACGGTGTCTTCCACCGCCAAGCTGTTTGCCAATTTAACATTTTGATGATGTTGAAAAATGTGTTTCAGGCGATTTTGTAGCGTGGCGATTTTTTCAGGCAGCCTGAAAAGCGTTTCATCGGCAATTTGGGGGATTTGCCATAAATCGGGTTTGCGTAGGATATTGTTTTCCATATTATTTTGACTTTCTGCAACTTACCCCCTCCCCCTTTGAAAGGGGGAGGGCTGGGGTGGGGGTTAGGGCGTTGGCGTACCACCCCCACCCTAACCCTCCCCCGCCAGCAGGGGAGGGGACAAGATACTGATATAAAAAGTTTTTCAGGCAGCCTGCAAAATCCGTTCGCGTTGTGGCAAACGGTATTCGCCAAACCAACGCAATTCTTCGTGCAAAGACACCGTTTCGCCAATGACCATCAAAGATGGGCTTTGCGCCGATTTCGCCAATTCAGACAAATGTTTAAGCGTACCAATGTGAACGCTTTGTTCGGGCAGCGTGCCTTTGTTGATGATGGCGACTGGCGTGTCGGGATTTTTGCCGTGTTGCAATAATTGTTCTTGTAATTCAAGGGCTTTCATTGCGCCCATGTACACAACGATGGTTTGGTTGGCTTGCGCCAAAAATCGCCACGATTCGGGGGTTTGTTCGGCTTGGTTGCAGCCTGTAATCAGCGTTACCGATTGCGAAAAATCGCGGTGTGTCAATGGGATACCTGCGTAGGCGGTGGCTGCGGTTGCGGCGGTAACGGCTGGCACCACGTCAAACGGAATACCTGCTTGTTTTAAAACGCTTAATTCTTCGCCACCGCGCCCAAACACAAAAGGGTCGCCCCCTTTGAGCCGCACCACACGCTTGCCTTCTTGTGCCAGTTTAAGCATTAAATCATTGATTTCATTTTGTTTTAAATGATGATGTTTGGCGCGTTTGCCCACATAAATTTGCTCGGCATCGCGGCGAACCAAATTCAACACATCTTGTGAAACAAGGGCATCGTACAAAACGACATCGGCTTCTTGAATGCGTTGTAAGCCTTTGATTGTTAAAAGACCTGCATCGCCCGAACCCGCTCCCACCAAAGAAACACTGCCTGAAATGGGTTGATGATGGTGCAAATGTTGTTCAACAAAATCATGGGCTTGTTCAATTTGTTGCTGTTCGCACAAACGCTGAAAATCGGTGTGATTGAACAGGCTTTCCCAAAAATAACGGCGTTGTGTGATATGAGACAGTTGTTTTTTAACGGGATTTCGCCATTTTTGCGCGATTTGTGCCATCACGGAAATGTGTTGGGGCAACAGGCTTTCCAGTTTTTCGCGCAGCAGGCGAATCAAAACAGGCGACACGCCCGAGCTGGAAATGGCAATTTGCACGGGGCTGCGGTCAATAATGGACGGAAAAATCATGTCGCAATGCGCCAAATCATCTACGCTGTTTACGGGGCGATTTTTTTGGTTGGCTGCCTGAAAAATGCGTTGATTGAGCGTGGGGTCATTGGTGGCGGCGATGGTAAAATAGGCATTATCCAGTTGATTTTCATCAAATTCTTTGGCAAGCCAAATGAGTTGATTTTCTTGAACCTGCTGTTGAATTTCATCGCACAAAGTCTGCGCCACCACCAAAACACGCGCTTGGGCTTGACGCAACAGCGCGATTTTGCGCGTGGCAACATCGCCACCGCCCACCACCAAAACGGGTTTGTCGCGCAAATTGAAAAATAAGGGCAGGTAGTCCATGGTTGTGTTCCTGTATTTTTTATTTGAAATCAGCATATTGTTAAATTGACAACCATCTGACCCTCTCTCCCTCTGGGAGAGAGATGGAGAGAGGGCTGGTGGGGCGGCAAACCCTCTCCCCAGCCCTCTCCCGCAGGAGAGGGAGCGAAATTGCTGTCGTTTTGGGTGTTTTTCATCTTACAGGCTGCCTGAAAAGTGATAGAAATACCCTTTATCCATTTAAGATATAATTTTTAAGTCTAATTATTGAATTTAAATCATTTTTTGATGAAAAAATTGCCATTTTGCCGCATAGAATTAAATTGAATATTCAATATTGAATAAGGGTATTTTGTGAAATGTGTGATTGTGTCTAATATGATTGTGCTTTTTGTTTAACCCTTTTCAGAAAAAGAGGCAACATCATGATTTTTAAAAATAAAACTTTATTTGCCGTTTTGGGTTTGGGCTTTGCGCTGGCAGCCTGTGGTGGTGGCAACAAGGCGCAAAACAATCCGCCACAACAAGGTGCCGCCCCCATTCAGGCAGCCAACGCCACGCAAATTTTGAACGTGTCTTACGATGTGATGCGTGATTTTTATAAAGAATTTAACCCATTGTTTATCAAACATTATCAGGCGCAAGGCAAACAGGTGGACATTCAACAATCGCATGGCGGTTCAAGCAAACAGGCTTTGTCGGTGGCGAATGGTTTGAAAGCCGATGTGGTTACGATGAACCAATCGTCTGATATTGAATTGTTGGAGAAAAAAGGTTTGGTTTCAAAAGATTGGCAACAAAAATTGCCGAATCATGCCGTACCATTTACCAGCACCACCGTGTTTTTGGTTCGCAAAGGCAATCCGAAAAACATCAAAAATTGGGCAGATTTGACCCAGCCTGATGTGAAACTGGTCATTGCCAACCCCAAAACTTCGGGCAATGGTCGCTACACTTTCTTGGCGGCTTACGGCTATGCCTTGAAAGAAAACGCCAACAATCACGATGCCGCCAAAGTGTTCACGCAAAAATTGTTTGCCAATGCTGTCGTTTTGGAAGCGGGCGGACGCGGCGCAACCACATCTTTCATTGAACGCAAAATGGGCGATGCGCTGATTACCTTTGAAAATGAAGCGAATTTAGCCGCGCAAACTTTTGGCAAAGGCGAATTTGAAATCGTCTATCCCAGCTATTCCATTGCGATGGAAAGCCCTGTTGCCGTTGTGAATGGCGTGGCGGACAAAAAAGGCACGGCGCAAATTGCCCACGATTATTTGGCGCATTTGTGGAGCGATGAAGCGCAAGAATTGGCAGCAAAATTGTATTTGCGCCCCAGCAAGGCGGAAATTTTGGCAAAACACGCAGCGCGTTTTCCGAAAGTGGAAACGTTTCGTGCCAATGATGTGTTTGGTTCTTGGGACGAGATTATGAAAACGCATTTTGCCGATGGCGGTGTGTTTGACCAGATTAACAAGCGTTGATGGTTAAATGGATTTCAGGCTGCCTGAAAGCATTTTTGATGTGCCACAAATCTCATTCCCTCTCCTGTGGGAGAGGGTTAGGGAGAGGGTAAAAACCGTTGAGTTTGTGGCACTTTTGCCCTCTCCCCAGCCCTCTCCCACAGGAGAGGGAGCGAAATGCTGGCACGATAAGGATTACCACCAAAATGAAATTACTAAAACAATACAGCGTCTTACCTGCTTTTGGATTGAGCTTGGGCATCAGCATTTTGACTTTATCGTTGATGGTGTTTTTGCCGCTTGCGATGTTGCTTTACACCGTTTCGGATATGGGTTGGCAGGCGTTTTGGCACACGGTGGGCGATGAACGCACCCTGTTTGCCATGACTTTGACGCTGAAAATGTCGCTGTATGCCACGCTGACCAATGTGTTTTTTGGCACTTTGGTGGCGTGGGTGTTGGTGCGCTACGATTTTTGGGGCAAAAGCGTGGTCAATGCGCTGGTGGACTTGCCGTTTGCCCTGCCGACTGCGGTAACGGGCGTGGCGTTGGCGACTTTGTACGCGCCAAATGGCTGGGTGGGGCGTTGGTTTGAGCCTTGGGGCGTGAAAATTGCGTTTACGCCGTTGGGGATTTGGATTGCGCTGATTGTGGTGAGTTTGCCCTTTGTGGTACGTGCGGTGCAACCTGTGTTGGCAGAATTGTCGCCCGAATACGAAGAAGCGGGCGCGGTGTTGGGCGCACATCGTGGCACGGTGTTTTGGCGGATTATTTTGCCTGAAATGTTGCCTGCTTTGGTAACGGGCGCGGGCATGGCGTTTGCGCGGGCGACTGGGGAATATGGCTCGGTGATTTTCATCGCAGGCAATATTCCGATGGAATCGGAAATTTTGCCCCTGATTATTGCCAGCAAATTTGAATTGTTTGACATTCAGGGCGCGAGTGCGGTGGCTTTATTGATGTTGATGATTTCATTTTTGATTTTGTTTGTGTTGAATATTTGGCAATGGCGATTGAATAAACGGGTGAATCAGTAAATCATTTTCAGGCTGCCCCACGGTACACAAAATTGCTGTAAGCGGTCTGAAATATTGCCAAAACACCATTTTCTGCCCACTACTTGAGAAACAGTATAGTGAAACATTTTCAAAATGCCAAATGGTAAGTTGGACTCTTAAATTCGACATTTTTCATATTGATAACGCCAGTCGCAGCTTTATTTTGGAATTAATTGATTTGTTTAAAAAAGATTTTTCTGTTAAATCAATTTACGAAAAAATTTTCCAAATAAATCAAATTTAAAAAAGAAGCTGTGACTGGCGTAAAGGTTTCAGGTTCTCATTACCTATTCTCTAATCCTCATATTCAAATCTTCATTGATTCAGGCAGCATACAATATATTTCTTCAGCCAATTACATGCTCATTGATACAAAAATCAAGCTATTTTTTTACCGAACCTTTATACCAAAATCATCATTATTTATAGGATAAATAAAATAGAGAATGGAACACAAATTGCATATCTATATAAAACACCTAACAAACACCAGTATATGCTCAAATCTTGCATAAAATAAACAAAATTTGTCAGTTTTAAGCTATTTGAACTATATTTAGTGTTAATTATCCAAATTTACAACATAATTTACCTTGTTGTAAAACACATACGCTTTTTATTATCTCAAATCATATATTTTTTAATAAACTTTCATTTTGGAGACAAATATGTCTAAACGAAACAAAACCATTCGTACAAAAACCAGCCATACCTTTCAACGCAGCATAATTGCTTCCTTGATTTCAGTATTGGCTACTTCAGCCCATGCCTCTATTGTTAGAAGCGACATTGACTACCAATATTACCGTGATTTTGCAGAAAATAAAGGGCAATTCACTGTAGGGGCGCGCGATATTACCATTTACGATAAATCAGGAAATGATTTAGGTAAAACCATCAAAGGTATGCCTATGCCTGATTTTTCTGGTGTACCACAAATTGGCGATTTTTTAGAATCAGGTTTAGGGATTATGATGACACCACAGTATTACGGCACTGTGGCACATAATCTAAACAACGGCGTACGTTTTGGACAAACAGGTCAAACCAACCGCGATGCACCACGCTACTACTACAATATTGCTGACCGAAATGATTTTGGTAATGTTACCAATGCTGCACATTGGGATTATGGCACACCACGTTTGGAAAAATTGGTAACAGAAGCCGTACCCATTCCGATTGCTGATATTGACCTCAATTACACCGCTTTATTAGATGAAACACGTTTTCCTGTCTTTGCTCGCATTGGTGCAGGACGACAATACACTATTGATGCAGCAGGAAAAGAACCTACACAAGTTAGTCATTCTTATAAATATTTGACAGGCGGTTCTATTCTACCAGCACTCAAAAGTACCACTAAACCTGAATTTTTTGATTACAACGCCACTCAAGGATTATTTACCAACGGTATTGATCCATTGGCAACCCAGCCACGTCAAGGCGACAGTGGCTCTGCAATTTTGGGCTTTGATACCACCATCAATCAGTGGGTAACAGTTTCTCATCACCAATCTTCTGGCTCAGAACGCAATCCTTGGGGGCGTTCTATGATTGCACGTAAAGCCTTTTTTAACGAGCAAATCAAGCAAGATACAGCTGGTCATATTAGCAACAATGTTGCAAATGCTCGTTATGATTGGACATTAAATGGTGCAAATTCATCCAATATCACACAAAGTACTCATGCCAGCAACACTTTAAAAGTAGATTTGCGTGATGACAGTTTAACCAGTCCAACCACAGGTGCATTACATATTCCCAGTGCCAACCATGGTAAAACCGTTCATATTTCAGGCAGCAATGGCACTTTACATTTAGCACAAGACATCAATCAAGGAGCTGGCGCATTGTATTTTGATGCAAATTTTACTGTGTCAGGTGCACAAGCCAACACCACTTGGTTAGGTGCAGGGGTATCCATTGCAGAGAACAAAACGGTAAACTGGCAAGTACACAATCCCAAAGGCGATCGCTTGTCTAAAATTGGTACAGGCAGCCTGAATGTAACAGGTACAGGGGTAAATCATGGTTCAATTAGTGTGGGTGATGGGCGTGTATTACTCAACCAACATGCTGATGCCAATGATAATACCCAAGCATTCAGTGAATTGGGTTTAACAAGTGGTCGTGGTACGGTGGTATTAGGAAACAATAAACAAATCAATCCCAATAGTATTTACTTTGGTTCACGCGGTGGTACTCTTGATTTAAATGGCAACAATTTGACTTTTGAACGCATTCGCAACGTTGATGATGGTGCAAAAATCGTCAATAACAATATGAATAAAGCTGCCAGCATCACCATTTCACGTACCCGAGAGTTTATTCCACAAAATGTGATTTTTGAAACCAATCAAGATCAAAATTATAAACCGACTGGTATTTACACCGTAAAACGTGATGGAAACAGGGTAGATTATTATATTTTAAATGAAGGTAAACACCCTTTTGTTCGTTTCCCAACCACACCTGGTAGCAGTGGTAGTACTTGGAGATTTATTGCAACAGGCACACAAGAAGATGCAATTGATGCGTTTTTAAAAATTCGTGGGAACGTGCCTTTAAGTGCTAAAAAAGATGCTTTTTTCGGCATGTTAGGCGACAAGGACAACAATAAAAATGGGCGTTTAGATGTCAATTTCAATCCCACATTAAAAGATGACATTTACATATTAAACGGTGGCAGTAATTTAAATGGCAACATCAATGTTCAAAATGGTACATTGGTGCTTTCGGGTACGCCTACACCACATGCTTATGATTATTTAACCAAACCTAATGGTACCCCAAACACCTTAAATGATGTTGGTAGCGATAATAATGGTCGAGAAGTGATGCTAGACCATGATTGGATTACTCGAGATTTTAATGCCACCAATATTAATATTACTTCAGGCAGCCTGAAAACCAGTCGCAATGTGGGTAATATTACCGCGAATATTACCGTATCAGGTAATGGACGCGCAGAACTGGGTTTTGTAAATGGTGAAACCGTCTACACCCGTTCACTGCACACAGGCATCACGACTGCAGAAAATAAGACCTATGATGACAACATCCTTGCGTTGATACCCAATACACGTTTAAACGGTAATATTAGTTTACGTGATAATGCTACTGTGCGCCTAAATATTGAATACGATAAAAATATCACTGCCAATCAAAATGCTACAGTACAATTAGCTGGTTTAGGGCATTGGATTATGCCATCAAGTCAAAATATTGTGAATTTAGATGGTGATTTAGGTAGCCAAATTACCCTTAATGCTCATCAAGATACAAACAGCGATCCCAATAATTATCATACACTGACTTTAAGCGGCTTATTAGACGGCAATATTCAATTTAATTATTTAAGTAATTTAGCTGCACAAAAGAGTGATAAATTGGTAATCAATGGCTATGCGGCAGGTGAACATAAATTATATGTACAAAATACAGGTGCTGAAGCCAATATTGATAAATTGACTTTGGTAGAATTAAATAGCCCCATCCAAAATGCCAACGATGTATCTTTCCAATTGGTCAATGGCTTTGTTGATGCTGGTACTTATCGTTATACATTAAAAACCGATGCGAGCAAACAATATTATTTAAGCAACCCTAGACGTGCCGCAGAATTAGCAAAATTACGTGAAGAAGAAGCCAAAAAAGCCGCAGAAGAAGCTCAAAAAGCCAAGCAAGCTTTAATAGATGCCGAAAATGCACGTAAAACTGCTGAAGATGCCCAAAAACGTGCTGAAGATGCCCTAAAACAAGCTCAAGCCAATAGTGGTGTAAATGCTACTGATTTAGCGGCTGCACAAAAAGCTGCCGAAGAAGCAAGAAAATTAGCCGAACAAGCCAATCAAGATAAACAGGCTGCAGAAACACAATTAAATCAAGTACGCGAACAATTAGCTGCCGCCGAAAATGCAAAAGTCAAAGCAGAACAGTTAAAGAATGCTGCAGAAGCCCAAGCACAAACAGTATTAGCGGACAAAAATCGTTTACAAAATGAGTTAAACGCTGCCAACACAGCTAAGCAAGCCGCCGAACAAGCCAAAGCCAACGCAGAACGCGACAAACAAGCTGCCGAAGAAGCCAAAGCCAATGCAGAACGTGATAAACAGGCTGCCGAAACCGCCAAAGCCAATGCAGAACGTGATAAACAAGCCGCCGAAATGGCTCAAGCTCAAGCCGAAGCCTTGAAAAATGAAGCACTCGTAAAACAGCAAGAAGCGGAAAACAAACAACGCGAAGCCGAAACACAAAAAACCGCCGCGCAAAATGCATTAACCGAAGCAGAACGCCAAAAAGCAGCCGCCGAAAAAGCCTTATTAGACGCGCAAGCCGATGGTGGCAAAGCTTTATCAGAAGCACAAAAAGCGTTGGAAAATGCCCAAAAACAAGTGGCAGATAAAGAACGTGAATTAACCGCCGCACAAAACGCTCAAAATCAGGCTTTAACCGAAAAAGCCGAAGCGGAACGCGCTCGCGACCAAGCGCAGGCTGCCTTAAATACCGCAAATGCCGCCAAACAAGCTGCCGAACAAGCCAAAGCCAATGCAGAACGTGAAACACACGCTGCACAAACCGCTCAAGCCAGCGCAGAATTGGCAAAACAGGCGGCTGAAGAAGCCAAAGCCAATGCGGAACGCGAAAAACAAGCTGCCGAAACCGCCAAGCAAACCGCCGAGCAAAATTTAACTGAAGCGCAAACCGCCTTGACCACTGCTCAAGCCGAAAAAGCGGCTGCTGAAAAACAAGCGCGTGAAGCTGAAATTGCCAAAAATATCGCGGAACAAGTTCAAAAAGAATTGGAACAAGCGCAGGCTGCACAAAATCAGGCTTTGCAAACCGCACAAGAAACCGCTCGTCTGGCGGAAGAAGCACGTGCTAATGCCGAGCGTGAAAAAGAGCATCAGGCAGAATTGGCTCGTCAAGCGGAAACCGCGAAACAAGCTGCCGAAGCAGCACAAAAATTGGCAGAAGAGGCGAAAAATCAAGCACAAACTGATTTAGCGGCTGCTGAAACCGCCAAAACTCAAGCCGAAGCCGCCAAAGTGGCTGCCGAAAACGCTCAAAAATCGGCTGAAACCGCACGCGCAGAAGCAGAGAAATCTTTACAGGCTGCCTTAACAGCAAAAACGGAAGCGGAAAACGCGAAAAATCAGGCGCAAACCGATTTGGC
>NZ_JQKH01000041.1 GCF_000745955.1 Alysiella crassa DSM 2578
CTGAAAAAACGCGGTTTTGACTTGGAAGCCACGCACATGACTGACCCTGTTAAAATGGAAAAGTTGTTTGCGATTCTGGCAGTTACATTGGCTTGGGCTTATGTTATCGGGCGTTGGCAACATGCACTGAATCCGATTAAACCCAAGTCGCATGAACGGCTCTCGCAAAGCATCTTTCGCGTTGGTTTGGAGCAGCTTGCCAAAGCCGCCATGTTGATGATGGCAACTTTGGACTATTTTTCAAACCCAAAACAGGTCGTCCGATTTTTTGTCGTGTACTGAAAGGCAGCCTGAAAAACAACAACGGCATGAAATACCAAAAATTTCATGCCGTTTTATCTTAACGCGCGTTTGGGATAAAAGTGCCTGCTGCTACTTGTAAATTGGCAAATTCCAGCAAAGTAGCTGCATTAGGGATATTATTGGACATTTGGAGTCTCCTGTTTAACGTTACGAGGTTTTAACACTTGGTTTACAAATTTTGGTAATATACTTCTAGAAGTATCTTTGTTTTCACATGTAATTGCAAAAGCCCAAGGCATTCTGCCACCGCCTTTGCTGCCTAAACCTTTTTCAAAAGCATAGATGACTTTTTCAGCAATAAATTCATTATTTTTTCTATCAATAATTTGAATGGTTACACCTGCCACCCAATGTTTGCGTAATTCAGGGTCAATATTGTGTTCAAAAGTAACAGCATAACGAGCTGGATTTTTGGGATTGAAATTTTCAATAATTGGTCGCTTATTATGTATATCAGTATACCGAATAATATCTTTTTGATTTTTTTGTAAAACATCTACATAAGTATATTCATCATCTGAAACAACAGTCATACCTAAAAACATTTCAATGAATCCTTTATCGCTATAAGAACGTAATACTGCATCATCCCACATCGGGTCATGATGTTTAGCATCGATTGAAATGCCGTCATCTTTCATCACTTTCAACAACATAATCCCTTCCACATTCTCCACCGTGCGATAAATCTTTTCGCCTGCTTTTTCGCATTGCTGTTTAAATACCGCTTCGGCTGCTTGGTATTTGCGTTGCCATGCTTCGGCTGTTTGCTGTTCTGCTTTGCTGGGTGCAAATGCCATTATCAGCAGCATGGGGATAATCTGCACAAACAATAAAATAATCCCTGCACTTGTACCAATCGCGTTCAATATTTTGCGACTTTGGCTTTTGCCCTTTTTAAATACCATCGGCACCAATATTGCCAACATCAGCAACATGGTTCCCCAATAGACCCATGTGAATAGGGTAAAAACGCCTTCTAAAAATTGTTGTAAATCGTAGGTGGTAAACATAAGCGGTCTTTCGGTTTTCAGGCTGCCTGAAATGGTATCACGCCCTTTATTTGCATGACCATATTTTTCGGATAAAACATAAGGCAGCCTGAACAATAGACCATCATCATGGCACCGATTCGCCCATTGAATTTGTCGTTTTTGACACAAATAGCCGCGCGAAACGAATTCTCATTAGCCCCAAAGATGGCTTGTGATACAATCATGCACATTTGAGTAATTTTTAAAGTTTAGAAAATGTTAGACTGGCTCTTAACCAAATTCAAAAGCAAAACAGCAAACATTGAAATAGAATCAACCAGCGAATCTGTTTTGACACCCGCACCGCCGCCAGATGATGAAACCCCATCAAATTGCTGCGAATCCGTTGTAACCGAATCGGGCGAAATCAATTTTTGCGGCTTGATGTTGGAGCAGACCATTGCGGAACATCATGATTTTTTATATGAATTGAACAAAGCATTGGCGCAAAAATTGCCCGAAGCCTACAATCCCGAAGTGGTCGGCGCACAAGATTTGTGTAAAGTAGGTAAATGGTTATTTCATAAAGCCAAACCTTTGGAGCGATATTCAGAATACGCCAAATTGGTGGAAACACATCGCCAATTTCATGCTTGCGCGGCGGAAGTGGTGCGTTTGCACAAAAATGGACAGTTTATGGACGCATTGACTTTGCTGCGCACCGATTTGCAACAATTGTCTGAAGAAGTGGAAGCAGGATTGCGCCGTTTGCATGAGCAAGTGCAAGCGGATAAAGCCGCTCAATCGGATAATGCTTAAATTATTGATAGATTTCAGGCTGCCTTGTCGTATGATTTTATTGAATGATTTATGATTTGTTTATTCAGCCAGCCTTTCGGTACACGACCATTTTAATTTGACCAATCATCTGTTCCCTCCCCTGTCTTCAACGGGGGAGGGCTAGGGTGGGGGAAAATCTGTGGAACAAATTAATTTTCTTGAAAATCAAAGAGCCACCCCCACCCTAACCCTCCCCGCCAGCGTGGGAGGGGACAGGTTACAGGCAGCCTGCAAGATTTTTATTGTACAAAAAGGCAGCCTGAAAACCCATTTATGGAACGATTATGCCACGCCCATCAGTCATTACTTTTTACACTTTATCCATGCTCGCGCCCACTTTGGCGTGGGGGGCTGCTGCGCCGAAAACGGAAAATTTGGCACGCAGCGATGTACCGCCGCCTGATTTTGCCGAGCCTGTAACCGAATTTGATTTAACCGAAGATTTGCAGCGCAAACAGCAACGCGCAGCCACCAAAACCGACACCTTGCCACCATCGGATAAGCCCGAAAAACAAGAACCGCAAACCTTGTCCGTCAGCAAAGCGGAATTGGCACAGCAGCCTGAATTATTGTATCGCGCCCTGTCGTCATCGGTAACTTTGCAAAATGTGGAAGGCATACGCACCTTATTGCCGATTTACGAGCAAGCCGCCACGCCAAAAGACGAAGTCTTGCAAGATTTGGCGACTGCCATGTTGGCGCGCGCAGATGGCGAATCGGGTAAAGCCGCCAAGTTTTACGAAAAAGTTTTGGAAAAACAACCGAATATGGCATTGGCAAAATTGCATTTGGCGCAGAGTTTGTTTGATGATAGACAAAATTTGGAAGCCGATGATGCGTTTGCCAAAATCCAAGCCGAACCCGAATTGCCCGATAATGTGCGCGAATTAACCGAAAGTTACCGCAAAATCATTAAAAAACGCAATAAATTGAATTTTTATGCCAGTGCAAATTACACGCGTGATGACAATGTGAACAATGCGCCCAAAACCCGTGCCATCAAAACCCGCAATGGCGAATGGCGTTTGCCCGAGCCGAAAAAAGCGCAAGGTTTTGCCTATCGCGCAGGCATGAGTAAAGATACGCCTTTGTTTAAAAACTATAAATTTCGCACCAATGTGGATTTGTGGGGTAAATTTTATTGGGATAATCATGATTATGATGATTTGAGTACGCGGGCAACGGCGGGTGTGGCGTATGAAAATGCGCGCAGTGAATTGGCGGTGTTGCCGTATTACGAGCGGCGTTGGTTTGGTGGCGAAAAATACGCGACTGAAAAAGGCGGTCGGGTGGAAGCGTCGCATTGGTTTAATGGGCGAAATCAGGGGATAGTGGCGGGCGAATTGGGGCGCGACAAATATGATACGCGTTCATTTTTAAATGGGCGTGTGGGCAATGTGTCGGGTAGCTGGGTGCATATTCACAATAAAAATCAACATTTTGTGTTGGGTATGGATTTGTCGCGCAAATCGGCGGAAGACGCGAGCGACAGCTATCGGCGCAAGGGAATACGCGCCAGTTGGTCGCGTAATTGGAAACGCTCGGGTTTGTCCACTGTTTTGACGGCGAATTATGGGCAACGCAGCTATGACAGCAATGATTTTTTCAATATTGTCCGCAAAGACAAGGAATTAACCGCGACTTTATCGGTGTGGCACAAAAAAGTGCAGTTGTGGGGGATTCAGCCGCGTGTGGTGGCGGTGTATCATCGCAATGACAGCAATCATGTTTTGTATGATTATCGCAAGGCGTATGCGTTTGTGCAGTTAAGTAAGTCTATTTAATTCAAATATTTAAAAATTGAAGGCAGCCTGAAAAGTTTTCAGGCTGCCTTGTTTTATAAAATTAATTAACCGTAGCGTTTTTGAAATTCTTTCATAAAATCAATCAAAGCTTCCACGCCTTGCAAAGGCATGGCATTGTAAATGCTGGCGCGCATGCCGCCCAAGGATTTGTAGCCACGCAATAATTGCAAACCGCGTGTGGTGGATTCTTGCGCGAACAATTCGTCTAATTCGGCGTTGCCTGTGGTGAAAATCACGTTCATTTTGGAACGCGCACCTGGGTGAACATCGTTTTTGTAGAAGCCACCGCTACCGTCAATGGCGGCATACAATGTTTTTGCTTTCAAGGTATTAATTGTTTCCATCTGCGCCACACCGCCCTGTGATTGCAGCCAACGGAACACCAAACCCGAAATGTAAATCGGGTAAGTGGCTGGTGTGTTGTACATGCCTTGTTTTTCCACATGTGATTTGTAATTCCACACATCTGGTACGCGGCTGGAGCAGCGTTCCAATAAATCTTCGCGGATAATCACAATGGTCGCGCCGCTAGGCCCGATGTTTTTCTGTGCGCCTGCGTAAATCACGCCAAAGTCGGACACATTGATTTTACGCGATAAAATTTCCGAAGACATATCGCAAATCAAAGGCGGCATGCCGTCTTCCAATTTCGGCACTTCGCGGTATTGCAATCCGTGTACGGTTTCATTGATGATGAAATGTACAAAGGCGGAGTCTTTATCAATGTCCCAAGCGGACACGGGCGGCAAGTTTTTGTATTGATAATCGCGTTTGCCGTCTGCTGCCAAATGGATTTTGGCGTCGGTTAATTTGCCCATTTGCGAATGCGCGATTTCCGACCAATTGCCTGTTACCACGCTGTCCACGCGTTTAAAACCATCGGCGAAATTCATCACCACCTGATTGAATTGTGCAGACGCGCCACCTTGTAAAAACAAGACTTTATAATTATCGGGAATGTCCATTAATTGACGTAAATCTTGTTCGGCGTGATACAAAATGCTGGCGAACACGTCTGAACGGTGCGACATGGTCATCACGGAAAAGCCTGTGCCGTTGTAGTCAAACATTTCGCTTTGGGCAGTACGTAACACGCTTTCAGGTAGCACGGCAGGTCCAGCCGAGAAATTGTAAATAGGGAATTCGCGCATGGTTGCTTCCTTGTATTGTTCTGATGGGAAAGGGATTTCAGGCAGCCTGAAATGGGAAAAATAAAGCGTTAAATTCTATGCTTGTTTGCAGGAAAAATCCATTGTTTTTTGTGGATTTTGAATTTACATACCCACAGGCAGCCTGAAAACAATTTAAGCCGCCAAAAAACCTTCTTTACTGCCTAACCACCGTTCCAAATGCTTTTCCACTACTTCGGGATATTCCATAATCAACCTTGGTGCAAGCTGGCGTGCCTGTTCCAGCAATGGCACATCGGTCGCCAAATCTGCAAATCGCAACATCGGCGCACCGCTCTGCCGCGCACCCAAAAATTCACCCGGCCCCCGAATTTCCAAATCTTGTCGTGCAATTTCAAAACCGTCCGTGTGTTCATAAATCACTTTCAGCCGCGCCTTGCTGATTTGCCCAAGCGGTTCGGCAAACAACAACACGCAAGTACTCGCCGCCGCCCCACGCCCCACGCGTCCACGCAATTGGTGCAATTGTGCCAATCCCATGCGCTCGGCGTGTTCAATCACCATCAAACTGGCATTTGGTACGTCCACGCCTACTTCAATCACGGTGGTTGCCACCAACACATTCAGGCTGCCTGACACAAATTCCGCCATCACCGCCGCTTTTTCTGCAGGTTTCATGCGCCCATGCACCAAACCAATCTTCAAATTAGGCAAGGCAGCCTGCAAATTTTGCCAAGTTTCGGTGGCGGTTTGCAGTTGCAAGGTTTCACTTTCTTCAATCAAAGGGCAAACCCAATACGCTTGTTGCCCTTTTTGACAAGTGTTCAACACAAAACCTTCCACTTCGGCGCGGCGTAAATGATTGACCAATTTCGTTTTAATTGGCGTACGATTCGGCGGTAATTCATCAATAGACGACACGTCCAAATCCGCAAAAAAACTCATCGCCAAAGTGCGCGGAATCGGCGTGGCGGACATCATCAATTGATGGACATCGTCCCCCTTATTTTTTAACGCCAAACGCTGTGCCACCCCAAAACGGTGCTGCTCGTCCACAATCACTAAAGCCAAATTATCAAATAAAACATCATGTTGAAATAAAGCATGCGTGCCGACCGCCAAACGAATCCGCCCATCAGCCAAAGCCGCTTTTGCTTGGTCTTTTTCTTTCTTTTTCAGGCTGCCTGAAAGCCACGCCACGCTGATTCCCAAAGGTTCAAACCATTGTTTAAATTTAATAAAATGCTGTTCTGCCAAAATTTCAGTCGGTGCCATCACCGCCACCTGCACCCCATCATTTTCCAAAGCCACCAACGCCGACAAAGCTGCCACAATTGTCTTGCCACTGCCCACATCGCCCTGCAACAAACGGTGCATAGGCACCGATTTTGCCAAATCCGCCCGAATTTCCGCACACACTTTTTCCTGCGCCGCCGTCAAACGAAACGGCAGATTGCCTAACAATTTCTCTGACAAAAAACCATTACCCACCAAAGATTTGGCATGACCCGACCGCCGCCGTTGTCGCGCCAAACGCATGGACAATTGCTGCGCCAACAATTCATCAAATTTCAAACGCTGCCACGCGGGAAACGCGCCATTCGCCAAAGTTTTCATGTCCAAATCAGGCGGCGGGTGGTGCAAAGTCCGCAAACTTTCCGCCAAAGACGGCAATTTCAATTTTCGCAACACCGTGTCGGGCAAAATTTCAGACACATCCACCGCGTTTAAGGCAGCCTGAACCGCTTTGCGCAAAGTGGGCTGATTTAAACCATTCGTAGTCGGATAAATTGGCGTAAGCGATTGAGCCAAATCTGATTTTTCGGCAGATTTGATTTTTGGGTGTATCATCTCATCGCCAAAATAACCGCGCTTGATTTCGCCCAACACCCGCACCGTTTCCCCTTGCGCCAATTGCTTTTGATGACTGGGGTAAAAATGAATAAAGCGCAGATTCAACATCGCCCCTGAACCGTCTTGAATGCGTGCAATCAATTGTTTTCTGGGCTTAAATTGCACTTCTTGATAAACCACCACGCCTTCTACTTGGCAAATTTCGCCGACCGCCGCCGCCGCGATGGGGACAATTTGCGTTTCATCTTCATAGCGCAGCGGCAAATGCAAAGCCAAATCCCATGCCGAATGCAAATGCAATTTTTCCAATTTGGCGGCGGTCGTGTCGGTTAATTTCAATAATTGACGCGTTTCAGGCAGCATAATAAATTCCAAAATAAACGTATAAACAAGATGATATAGTCGTAGAAATGAAAATGCAGTACAAGGCGACAACGTCCGCCCTGTACGAACAGTACATAAGGGCGTTGGCAACGCAGTAATGCTTTTTCAGTTCTGCGACTATAACATTTTCAGGCAGCCTGAAAAATAAAAACACCGCAGAAATCTAAAATTTCTACGGTGTTGATTTTACAGATTAGGCAAATTATTTCGCGGCAACGTCTACACGTTCACGCAATTCTTTACCTGGTTTGAAATGTGGCACACGTTTTGCAGGCACTTCCACGCGCTCACCCGTTTTCGGGTTGCGACCCACGCGTGCAGGGCGGTCGTTCAAGTCAAAGCTACCGAAGCCACGAATTTCAATGCGCTGACCTTTTGCTAACGAGCGTGTCATGGTGTCCACCAAAACTTTTACGCTGTATTCAATGTCTTTACCTTGCAATTCGCTTTCGCTGTTTTTTTCAGCAAAAACAGTAGCCAAACGTGTCATCAATTCAGATTTGGTCATGATGATTTCCTTCAGAGATTAGTTTTTGTTCAAAGAAGCTTTCAACAAATCACCCAAGCTCGTTGTGCCAGCATTGGTTGGTGCAGCAGCTTGTGCAGCTTTGACTGCTTCATCGTTTGCTTTCGCATCTTTGGCTTTTACAGACAATTTAATGCTGCGGTTTTTGCGGTCCACAGTTACGATAACTGCTTCCACTTCATCGCCTTCTTTCAACTTGGTGGTCAAGTCTTCCACGCGTTCGCTGTCAAATTCAGAAGCAGGCAAGTAAGCTTCTACTTCATCAGCCAAAGTAATCACTGCGCCTTTGGCTTCAACAGATTTCACCGCGCCTTTAACTAAAGCACCTTTGTCGTTCATTGCCAAGAAGTTGTTGAATGGGTCGCCTTCCAATTGTTTGATGCCCAAAGAAATGCGTTCTTTTTCCACATCAATTGCCAATACAACGGCTTCCACTTCTTCGCCTTTTTTGTATTTGCGAACGGCTTCTTCGCCAGCTTCTGTCCAAGACAAGTCAGACAAGTGTACCAAACCATCAATATTACCTGGTAAACCCACAAACACGCCGAAGTCAGTAATGGATTTCACTGCGCCTTTGATTTTGTCGCCTTTGTTGTAGTCGGCTTCAAATGCTTGCCATGGGTTAGCTTGACATTGTTTCATGCCCAAAGAAATGCGGCGTTTGTCTTCGTCAATGTCCAAAATCATCACTTCTACTTCATCGCCCAATTGAACGACTTTGCTTGGGTGAACATTTTTGTTTGTCCAATCCATTTCAGAAACGTGAACCAAACCTTCAATGCCTTGTTCAATTTCAACAAATGCACCGTATTCAGTCAAATTAGACACTTTACCGAACAAACGAGTGCCTTGTGGATAGCGGCGAGCCAAACCATCCCATGGGTCTTCGCCCAATTGTTTCAAGCCCAAGCTAACGCGTTGTTTGTCTTGGTCAAAGCGCAATACTTTGGCTTCCACTTCTTGACCCACTTCCAATACTTCGCTTGGATGTTTAACACGACGCCAAGCCAAGTCAGTGATGTGCAACAAGCCATCAATGCCGCCCAAATCAACAAATGCACCATAATCAGTAATGTTTTTCACCAAGCCTTTAACAATCGTGCCTTCTTGCAGATTGTCCATCAAGGCTTTGCGTTCTTCGCCCAAAGTAGCTTCCAACACAGCGCGGCGAGAAACCACCACGTTATTGCGTTTACGGTCCAATTTAATCACTTTGAATTCAATTTCTTTGCCTTCAAAATGAGAAGTGTCTTTGATAGGACGCACGTCGACCAAAGAACCTGGCAAGAATGCGCGAATGCTGTTAATCATCACAGTCAAGCCACCTTTTACTTTGCCATTAATCACGCCTGACAAGATTTCACCATCTTCCATGGCTTCTTCCAAAGTAATCCAGTCAGCAGCGCGTTTGGCTTTTTCACGAGACAATTTGGTTTCGCCAAAGCCATTTTCAATAGATTCAATGGTTACCGTAACGAAATCGCCAACTTTAACTTCCAATTCGCCATGTGGGTTTTTGAATTCGGCGAGGTCAATCAAAGATTCTGATTTTAAACCAGCATTTACAATCACAAATTTGTCAGTAATACCAACAACTTCGGCGGTGATAACTTCACCGTAGGTCATTTCTTGGGTTGCAGAGAATTCTTCAAGTAATTGAGCAAAATTTTCCATGTTTGGGCTTGCTTTCATGCACCGCCAAGGTGTGCGGGGAATAAAGTTTAAATAAGCATTTTCGTCCTTGGCGCGAAAATGCAACAGGGTTAATGGTTTGATTTGATTCAGAAAACCTGTTTTCAGGCTGCCTGAATCGTGAAAAATCAACATTATACTTGCGTTTTTGATTTTTTGCTATACCAATCAAGCACTTTTTTTACGGCTTCTTCAATGCTTAAATCGGAAGTGTCCAATAATTCTGCGTCTGGAAATTGACGAAGTGGGGCAACAGAGCGATTTTGGTCGGCTTCATCACGCGCTTGAATATCGGCTAAAATATGTTGAAATTCAGCACTTTCTAATGGAATATTCAATTGTTTGGCGCGGCGTTCTGCGCGAATTTCAGGGCTGGCGGTCAGGAAAATTTTTAAGGCAGCCTGCGGAAACACCACCGAACCCATATCGCGCCCATCACACACCAGACCTTGATGAGTCAAAAAGTCTCGTTGGCGTTGCAATAGGGCGGTGCGCACGGCGGGCAATTTGGCGACCGCCGATGCGCCCATGCCTATGTGTTCGGCGCGTATGGCTTGGCTGACATCTTGTTGATTTAACAAAATGGTTTGCCCAATAAATTCAACGGGTAAACTTGCAGCTAATTGTGCCACTTCGTTTTCATTGTTCCATGCAATGCCTTGATTTTTCGCATAAAGTGCGGTTAAACGGTACAGCGCACCCGAATCCAAATACGCCCAACCCAATGCAGCCGCCACACGCGCCGCCACCGTGCCTTTGCCTGAAGCTGAAGGTCCATCTATGGCGATGACTTTTTGGTTCATGTTTATCCTTATTGTTTGAATGTAATGAGTTTTCAGGCTGCCTTTGGAGAGAAGATGGCGTAGGGGACACTCAAACTTTTAATATTCTAGATAATGGTGGATTTGTGCCTACCCCACGCGTTACAATTTTTCAGGCTGCCTGAATGATGATTCATGATTTATTTAATCACACCGCAAGCCATACGCGCACCGCCGCCGCCCAAAGGTGCTGGGTGGTCAGAATGATTGTCGCCGCCCGCGTGAATCATAATGGAACGCCCTTTGATTTGCTTGAGCGTTTTCAAACGTGGGGCAAGTACGGGATAAGTCGCTGTGCCGTCCGCGTTCACATACAAGGCTGGCAAATCGCCCAAATGCGCGTCTTTTTGCCATGGGAAACCATGTTTTCCTGTTTTTTTCGGGTCATAGTGTCCGCCTGCACCCAAACCTGCGGTAAGTTTGCCGTCTTTTTCTTTGGCTGCACAACTTGGGTTTTCATGAACGTGGAAACCGTGAATGCCAGCCGTCAAGCCTTTCAAATTCGGCGTAAACACCAGCCCATAAGGAGATTGGCTCACGTTTACTGTGCCGATGGCTTTATCGCCATTTATTGGGTCAAGCAGCGATACGGCAATTTCAACCGTGGGCTCATGGGTTTTCTGCTTGTGTTGATGTTTGTGCGCCAATGCGGACACGCTTAAAGTGGACAATGCCAAGAGTAATAAGGCTTTTTTCATACCATTTTTCCTTGTGTTTGCATTTTCAGGCTGCCTGAAAATGGGGTTTGTGGGTAAATTTGAATATTAGCTTAAAAGACGATTATCGGCAAATTGAAGTGTTTTCAGGCTGCCTTACAGTACACGACACCTGCATGTAGGGTGCGGATTACGCACCGAAATTTCAATTATTTGAATGATTTGGTGCGTGGTACGCACCCTACATTTTGGGTATTTGTAAAAATTGTCGTGTACTGTAAGGCTGCCTGAAACCGCATACTCATCGCCTATATTCAGACAAAGCACACAAACTTCCCGCAAAAATTACGGTCAAAATCCCCACAATTTCCCAAATATCCATCACTTCGCCCAAAAAAATTGCGCCATAAATCGCTGAAAAAACAATGGTTAAATACGATAATGCGCCAACGGTAAATTTATTACCTTCGGAATACGCCTGTGTCATCGCCAATTGCGCCAACAATCCGCACAAACCCACGCCCAATAAATACGGCAAACTCTGCGCGGTGGGCGTATGCCAACCCACAAAAATCGCCATCACCGCCGCCCCTAAAGTCCCCACCGCCGAAAAATAAAACACAATCCGCCAAGCAGGTTCGCCTTTTTGCGACAATTCGCGCACTTGCAACAGGGCAAACGCAGCAAACAAGCCCGCCGCCAAATTCAACAGCGTCTCCAACCACAAATTTGCCTGAAACGCAGGGCGCAAAATCAGCGCAATCCCAGCCAAACCCAATAATAAAGCCGTCCATGTTTTCGCGGACGGTTGTTCTTTCAGCCAAAGCCATGATAATAAAGCAATAAAAATCGCCGACGTGTAACTCAAGGTAACCGAAGTCGCCAACGGCAAATATTGTAAACCATAAAATGACAGCAACAGCGCAATCGTGCCAGCCGTCCCACGCCACAAATGTCCGAAAATAAACGGTGTTTTAAGCAATTGTCGGCGCGAAAACACATTAATCGCAATCATCAAAGCAGGCAGCAGCGACCGCCAAAACGCCAATTCATAGGCATTCATGTGAAAACGCACAGTCGCGTTTTTCACCAGAATCCCCATAATGGCAAACAAAAACGCGGCAATAATCATCCACGCCGAACCCAGTTTTAATTTCATTTTTCCATAAAAAATCATCACATAATCTGCTTATTTTAGCATTTTTGTGATGATTTTATGGCTGTTGGGTAGCGGAATACATTTTTGCCAATTTTTCATCAAGTGTC
Source organism: Alysiella crassa DSM 2578 (assembly GCF_000745955.1). Taxonomy (GTDB): domain Bacteria; phylum Pseudomonadota; class Gammaproteobacteria; order Burkholderiales; family Neisseriaceae; genus Simonsiella; species Simonsiella crassa. The sequence goes on from NZ_JQKH01000041.1 coordinate 12,252, forward strand.
AGCAATCGTAGCGAATACTCTACCAAAATCAATTTAATTTCTTGAATTAAAATATGAATATTATCGGTGCAAACTTTTTTAAGTGGCTTATCCCAATCATAATCTTGAACCACATAGATGATGAAACACGCATTCGGCTCATGCCAATTCGGTACGCCTATATCCAAAATGATGTTTTGATTTGGGTGAATGTTTGCTTGAAATAAATCATCGCTGAAATCAAAGTCATCGCAATGTGCTTGGAAACTTTTTTCGGTATCGTAATAAAAAGTGTTCCATGTGATTTGGGCATTATAATCAGCAAAAATTGCTTTTAAATCAATTAACATCATTCATTTCCATATATTTTCAGGCAGCCTGAATTGCCGTCCGCTAGGACTTTCAGGCTGCCTGAAATTTAATTTACGCAATCAAATCAATGACGGAAATGGCGCACACCCGTTACCACCATTGCCATGCCGTGTTCGTCTGCTGCTGCGAACACTTCTTCATCGCGCACCGAACCTGCTGGGTGAATCACGGCTTTAATGCCTTGTTCGGCAATTACGTCCACGCCATCGCGGAATGGGAAAAATGCGTCCGAAGCGGCACACGCACCGTTCAAATCAAAACCGCCATCTTGGGCTTTACGCGCGGCAATGCGGGTGCTGTCCACGCGGCTCATTTGCCCTGCGCCTATGCCGTAAGTTTGTCCGCCTTTGCCAAACACAATCGCGTTGGATTTGACAAATTTCGCCACGTTCCACACAAACAGCAAATCTTGCCATTCTTGTTCGGTGGGTTGGCGTTGGGAAACGACTTGCAAATCGGCGCGTGAAATTTGATGAATATCAGGGGTTTGCACCAATAAACCACCGCCCACACGTTTCAATTCAAAACGGTTCGCGCCTGCCTGTAAAGGAATTTGCAACACGCGCACGTTTTTCTTTTCTGCCAAAATTGCCAATGCCTCATCGCTGAATTGGGGCGACATAATCACTTCCATAAATTGATTGTCGGTGATTTGCTTGGCGGTCGCGCCGTCCACTTCGCGGTTAAACGCAATGATGCCACCAAATGCGCTGGTAGAATCGGTCGCATACGCCAAACGGTAGGCGTTGAGTGGATTGTCGGCAACGGCAACGCCGCAAGGATTGGCGTGTTTCACAATCACACAAGCGGGTTGTTCAAATGCTTTGACCGCCTCCCAAGCCGCGTCTGAATCGGCAATGTTGTTGTACGACAATGCTTTACCTTGCAACTGGGTGTAAGCCGACAGGCTGCCTGAACTGGGGTAAATGTCGCGGTAAAACGCGGCTTGCTGGTGTGGGTTTTCGCCATAACGCATTTCTTGTACCTTAATCCAGCTTTGATTGAATTGTTCAGGAAATGCGTTGATTTGTGGTTCGCCAGACAGTTTTTCATCAGAAACGCTGGTCAAATAATTGGCAATCATGCCATCGTATTGCGCGGTGTGGCTGAATGCTTTGCGCGACAAATTGAAACGCGTTTTGTCGGAAAGGCTGCCTGAATGGTTTTTTAACTCGTTGATGATGTGTTCAAAATCGGCATTGTCGGTAACAATGGCAACGTGTTGCCAGTTTTTCGCGGCGGCGCGTACCATTGTTGGGCCACCGATGTCAATGTTTTCAATCGCGTCTTCCAGCGTGCAGCCTGCTTTGGCAATGGTGGCGGCAAAGGGATACAAATTCACGCACACCAAATCAATGTGGTCAATGCCGTGTTCGCGCATGGCGGCGATGTGTTCGTCCAAATCGCGTCTGCCCAAAATGCCGCCGTGAATTTTGGGGTGCAGCGTTTTGACGCGACCGTCCAACATTTCGGGAAAGCCTGTGTAATCTGCCACTTCAATCACGGGGATTTGGGCATCGGCAAGCATTTTTGCCGTGCCGCCTGTGGACAAAATTTCTACGCCCATTTCGTGCAGGGCTTGGGCAAATGGCACAACGCCTGTTTTGTCGGACAGGCTAATCAAGGCACGTTGGATGTTTGGCATGGGATTTTGTTCCTTATGTAAAAAAATGTTGAGAAAATGTAATTATATAAGAAAAGCAACTTTTCAGGCTGCCTGCAAAATGTGCGGTACAATATGTTTTTCAGACTGCTACTGTAAAGCTGCCTGAATCTTTTATCAATTCTTTTAGAGAAAATAATATGAAAAAATACATCGTGTTAATCGGCTTACTCGCTTCGGCGTGTACCATTACGCTGGATAAAATTGAACCCGCCAGCCCATCTGCTGTGTTCTGCCACAAACAGGGTGGCACCGCCATCGCCAAACGCAATAAACAAGGCAACTACGACAGCCTGTGCCGTTTGCCCAATGGCAAAGAAGTGGACGAGTGGGAATATTATCGCCAACACCACAAACCCTAATTTATAGTGAATTCCATTTAAACCAGTACAGCGTTGCCAGCTCCCTTATATACCATTATGTGTATACGGCGGTCGCTGTCGCCTTGTCCTGATTTAAATTGAATCCACTATACAACTAAGGCTGCCTGAAAACACCCTTATCGTTTTCAGGCAGCCTAATTTTCACGACAATAAATCGTGTTGCAACAATTTTTTCCGCAAAGTATTGCGATTCATACCGAGTATTTCTGCCGCTTTGCATTGATTACCGCCACATTTTTCCAAAACGTGCTGCAAAAGCGGTTTTTCCACCTGAACCATAACCATTTCATAGACATTCTTTGGCTCTTCACCATTTAAATCATTGAAATATTCGTATAAATTTTTGGTGATACACTCGGCAATATCGGGAGCATTTTTTTGCATGGTGGTGATGGCGTTCAATGGGATTAAGGCGTATTTTAACGCTTTTCAGGCAGCCTGAACATCACGCCAAACTGTCTAACCACCGTTCCGCGTCCAAAGCCGCTTGGCAACCGCTCGCCGCGCTGGTAATCGCTTGACGGTAAACATGGTCTTTCACATCGCCAGCCGCCCACACGCCTTCAATATTGGTTGCGCCTGTGTTGCCATCGTTGCCGCCGCGAGTTTTCAGGTAGCCTGTTTCGTTCATGTCCAATTGCCCTTTGAAAATGGCGGTATTGGGCTGGTGTCCGATGGCGATAAACACGCCTTTTACGGTGATTTCTTCGCTGCTGCCATCATTGTTTTGCAAACGTGCGCCTGTTACGCCGCTTTCATCGCCCAAAATTTCGGCTAATTGCGCGTTGGTTTTCAAAATGATTTTGCCTTCGTCCACGCGTTTCATCAATTTTTCTACCATGATTTTTTCCGCACGGAAAGTATCGCGTCTGTGAATCAGCGTAACCGTGTTGGCAATATTCGCCAAATACAAGGCTTCTTCCACCGCCGTATTGCCACCGCCCACCACAGCGACATCTTGATTTTTATAGAAAAAACCATCGCAAGTCGCACAAGCCGACACGCCACGCCCTGCAAACTGCTCTTCGCTGGGCAAACCCAAATATTTGGCAGACGCGCCCGTTGCCACAATCAACGCATCGCAAGTGTATTCGCCCATGCTGCCAATCAGTTTAAAGGGACGTTGCTGCAATTGCGCTTCATCAATTTGGTCAAACACGATTTGCGTGCCAAATTTTTCCGCGTGTTGCAAAAATTGTTCCATCAATTCAGGTCCCTGAATACCATTGGGGAACGGTGGATAATTGTCCACTTCCGTAGTCGTCATCAACTGACCGCCCTGCGCCATGCCTGTGATAATCACAGGTTGCAAATTCGCCCGTGCCGCGTAAATCGCCGCCGTATAGCCCGCAGGGCCCGAACCCAAAATAATCAATTTGTGGTGTTGTGCCATTTTTCTAACTCTTTCATTGACATAAATTTAATTTTTCAGGCTGCCTTTCAATATAGTGGATTCAATTTAAATCAGGACAAGGCGACAGCGACCGCCGTGTACAACCAAGTACATAAGGGGGCTGGCAACGCTGTACTGGTTTAAATTGAATTCACTATACATGACAAAACTCATGTAGGGTGCGTATTACGCACCAAAAATACCCAATGGTTTGAATGATTTGGTGCGTGGTACGCACCCTACATTTTAGATATTTGCAAAAATTGTCGTACTGCAAGGCAGCCTGAAAAGATTACAACTCAAAATCTTCCAAATCTTCCGCTTTCACTTCCGCGTCAATTTGCCCAATCAAATAAGACGAAATTTCCACTTCCTGCGGTGCGACTTGCACATTATCGCTGCTCAACCACGCATTAATCCAAGGAATGGGATTTTGCAAGGCTTTCGGGAATGCTTGTGGCAAACCCACCGCCATCATGCGATGATTGGTAATGTATTCAACATATTGGCATAAAATATCTTTATTCAAGCCTATCATGCTGCCATCTTTAAACAAATACGCCGCCCATTCCTTTTCCTGCTCGGCGGCGGTGATGAACAATTGGAAACATTCATCGTGCAATTCCGCCGCGATTTCCGCCATTTCGGGGTCATCTGCGCCGCTACGCAATAAATTCAACATGTGTTGTGTTGATGTTAAATGCAAGGCTTCATCACGCGCAATCAGCTTAATAATCTTGGCATTACCTTCCATCAATTCGCGTTCTGCAAAGGCAAAACTGCACGCAAATGACACATAGAAACGAATCGCCTCTAACACATTCACGCACATCAAACACAAATACAATTTCTTCTTCAATTCACGCAAAGAAATGGTGATTTCCTTGCCATTCACGCGGTGTTTGCCTTCGCCCAAGAGATTGAAATATTGGGTATATTCAATTAAATCATCGTAATAACAGGCAATGTCTTCCGCGCGCGCGATGATGTATTCATTTTGCACAATATCGTCAAACACCACAGACGGGTCATTCACAATATTGCGAATAATGTGCGTGTAGCTGCGGCTGTGAATGGTCTCGGAAAACGCCCACGTTTCCACCCACGTTTCCAATTCGGGAATGGACACTAAAGGCAGCAAGCCCACATTGGGACTGCGCCCCTGAATACTGTCCAGCAGGGTTTGATATTTTAAATTACTGATAAAAATATGTTTTTCATGTTCTGGTAAATTATTGTAATCAATGCGGTCGCGGGACAAATCCACTTCTTCTGGTCGCCAGAAAAACGAGATTTGTTTCTCAATTAATTTTTCAAAAATTTCATATTTTTGCTGGTCGTAACGCGCCACATTGACCGATTGCCCGAAAAACATGGGTTCGGCTAAAGGATTGTTGGGTGTTTTGCTGAATGTGCTGTATTGCATTTCCAAGTGTTCGCAAGACATTGTTTTTCCTTATAATGAGTATGATTAGGTTGCCCATCATCACATTATGATTGATTGAAAAGAGCAGCCAATTTTAACCGAAAATGCTTCAGGCAGCCTGAAAAAAAACCTTTCAGGCTGCCTGAATATTTCAATTGGCATTATTGCCAATAAGATGACACATTGATTTGATTGAGATATTGTTGCATTTGCTCGCGCTCACTCAAGGGGCTGCTTTGCTGTGGCGCAAAAGCTGCCATTGCTTGAATTAATTTATCCACTTGAGAAGCCATAATGTGACGACCATTGTCCAACTGGATTTGCTCAATTGCGCCAGCCGCTTTGCTGCTAGGAAAGATTGTTAGATTATGTGGCATCGTGGCTTTACCAAAAGCATAATGTTGCTCAATCATGATTTTATCATTTGAATCAATCGCATGAATTTCCAAACGCATACCATCACGTTTAAACCACAACTGATTGATATCAAAGCCATTCAGTTTCACAATATCTTTGCTGCCACCTTGGTCAATAATGCGGTCTTGCCCATCGCCACGTTGGAAAACATAAGTATCGTTGCCCAAACCGCCTTCCAATTGGTCATTACCTTGACCGCCTGTCAGCGTATCATTGCCAGCGAAACCTTGTAAAATATCATTACCAGCACCGCCAAATAAATCATCATTGCGCCCCGAACCTTTTTTGGTAATACCTACCACAGGTTGTGTGGGCTGCGGTGTGATGGGTTGACTTGGCTGTGTGGGCGGCGGCGTAATTGGAGCAGCCTGAATATTTAATGTAATCGGCGCGGCTACGCTTTCACCGTGTGGGTCGGTTGCCACAATGCGCAGATTCAGGCTGCCTACTTGTTCCGCTTTACCGCTCAAACTTTGGCTGGCAGAATCATAACGCAACCATGCTGGCACGGGCGAACCGTCCACGCTTTCCAATTTATAGCTTAATTGAGCCGTTTCATCTTTATCTAAGTCATTGAAACTGATGGGTAAATGGTATTGCCAATCTTTGCCCACAGTCAAATCTTGTGTTTTCAGGCTGCCTGAAACGGTGGGGGCGCGGTTTTGGTTTTCAATATTGATTTGCCAATTAATTGAATTACTTAAACCCTCTTCATCTGTGGCAACAACACGCAAATCATAAATACCAGCCGCGTCAAAATCAGGTTGGATGGTCGCACTATTGGTATGATTTACCAACCAGCTTGGCAAACGCGAACCATCTGCCATTTGCACATCAAAATGCAATTTATCTGCGCCAGCATCATCGTTAAACCATGATGTGAAATTGAACGTTTGTGTTTCAGATTCTTTAAGCAGGGCAGGGCTTAAGTTATCCATCGCAAGCGTGGGGGCTTGATTGGCTTTCTTGTCAATATTCATTGTCCAAGTTTGCGAATTAATCAAACCTTCTTTATCGGTTGCGGTGAGTTTCAAAGACAATGAACCCACATCGCCTTTTTTCGGCGTACCACTTAAAATTAAACTGTTTGCATCAAATGTTAACCAGCTTGGCAATGCCGAACCATCGGCTTGCGTGAGCGAATATTTCAGGCTGCCTACATCTTCATCTTTGAATAAATTTGCGCCCAATTGATGGGTAAACGCTTGGGCTTCAACAGCATTTTTCGCTTCCACACTTTGATTGATTTGTGGGGCTTCGTTTACACGATTGAGCCAAATACCCAAATCGCCATTGTTAAACTGCTCCACAGTCGCAACAGCAACGGAATATTCATTCATCACAAGTAAATTGCCATTATCTTCTTTCAAAAAGACTTTTTGACCATCTACAAACCATTTTTCAGCCGCATAATCCCATTTCCAAGTTAAATTGCTCAAAGCCACATCGCCAATCACAATTGAGCCTTGTTTATCCGTATCGCGGATTGTGTTGTGAACCAAACCACTTTTTTCAAAATGTTCTTTTTCAATCACATAAGTATCAAAACCCAAACCGCCATACAAACGATTATGCCCCAAACCACCATTCAAAGTATCATTACCAGAAACAGTCAAATCACGATTATCATCGCCCCACAAAATATCATCGCCATCTTCACCATACAAATGGTCATTGCCATGCTGCCCAACGATTAAATCATTGCCTGTACCACCATATAAATAATCATTGAACGTAAAATCTTTATTCCACAAAGCTAAATGGAAATTACCCGATGGCAAAGATTCCAATTCACGGGTTAATTCATAATCACCAGAGGTATGGTTGATTTTAATTTCCCATTTATCCATAGCAGGGTCGCGAATATCAGCAGCATAGGGCGAAGCATCACGATGATTTTTCAGTTTCCAGCCACCTTGCGCCTTATCAAAACGCCAATGTTGAGCCAATTTATAAGGGCTGGCAACAGGTCCAGTCGGTTGCGTGGTAAGCACCACCCCACCCCCAATCGGTGTGGTGGTGATGGTGGGTGAAGTGGAAACCGTGCTTTCCACCGTAATCGTTTTGCTCCAATTTCGGGCGCGCAAATCGCCATCGCCCAAAATCACATCATCACTGGCACCGCCATAAACCACATCATCGCCCTCGCCACCTTGCAAGAAATCACGGTCTTGGCTGCCATAAATTTTGTCATTATCCGCACCGCCTGTTGCCCAGTCGCCGCGTTCATTAGTATTGGTTTCCAAAAGATGTTCAAAACGCTCGCCAGTTTGAATAATGTCATCGCCCACCCCACCATAAATCAAATCTCTGCCCGCACCGCCAATAATCACATCTTTATCCAAAGCGCGTTTGTCTGCTGCAGCATTCACACCCATATTGCTGCCTGAAAGAAAATCGTTGCCTTCGCCACCCAAAATCACATCAGCATAGCCCCCACCAATCACTAAATCATTGCCAGCCAAAGCATTCACTGATGAGCCTGTTGAACCAGCCAAGAACACAACATCTGCCTTATTACCGCCCACAATGCCCACTTTTTCAGGGGAAACCACATCAAAAGAATTGTATTGGTCTAATTCTCCTTCATGGGGATTTGGCATTTGATTGGGCGTGGGCTCGGTGCTGTCAAACAAAGTGAGATTTAAACCAGCGTAAACATCGCCTAAATCTTTATCCGAAAAATGTTTGGCTTGTGTGAAGAAGTTTTTAATGGTGGCTGTGTCAATAATATTAATGGTTGCACCTGTGCCTGTTGTATCCACACTTTCATCTGGATAGGCATAGCGAATAAGCAAATCATCGCCTTGGCGTTCTGCTTCCAAGCCATTAATTTGATTGCCTTTTGAATCTAAACCTAACCATAAATTGGCATTTTTATCAATGCGCTGGAATTGGGCAGCCTGAATTTTTTCGTGGAAGATGATTTGCCCTGATAAATCTTCATCAACAATGATGTCATTGTCTTGGATATGGTAGGTGTCAAAGCCCTGACCACCTAGCAGTTCATCATCGCCAGCTTTACCTTTTAAGATGTCATTTCCAGTACCACCATCTATTTTATCGTTGTAATTGCCACCAATAAGTGTGTCATGCCCATCATGACCCATCATGAAATAGGGGTCATCAAACCAGCTATCTGCATCAATATAATCGTCTTTTTCGGTGCCAAGTAAACTTTCTTCGTTTGGAGTTGTGAAAGGATTTAAAAAATCAGGGACAGTTTGATTGATGATTTGCCCCAATACACCAAATAGAGCGTCTTTATTGGTTAATATATGTAAAATTGCTTTACTAAATGCTTCGGGAAAAGAAAAATCATCTTTGTGAATCAATAAACCAGCTATTTTTTGGCGAATTACATCACGATCTGCCTCAGTAGCCGCCTTCTTATATTCTTCAAGATATTCAGGTTTGATTTCAACATTGTTGGTTCTAATAGTGAGACCAGCACTTACTTGTGTAATTAAAGCAGAAGCAACATTAAGTAGAATTGAAACAGGACTAGGGGTTCTACTAAGTAATGACGCAACATCAGAAAGTTTTTCAGTAAGTTTTGCTGTATCTGCAATAATGTCATAGATTACTGTTAATGGTATATTTCCTTTAAATTGTTTGTATTTATCAGAATGAAAGTCTCTATATTCATCATAGCTTGGTAAGTTTACAGCAAACAATCTATGTACAACCAACCCTGTTTCTGCTACCCAACTCCCTACATTTAAGGCTTTACCATACTTAGTATTTCCAAGAAATGTACCAGCTATACCAACAATATCAAAAAACATCAGAGCAATAGAACGCTTTGCTTCCAAAGTAACGGAGCCAGTCGCATTAGTTGTATTTATTGCAGATAAAATATTATTAGCAACACTTACGCTAGATAATAACATACTACCGTTTGGTGTCTCAGCATATTCAAGAAATGTTTTTTTACTCATAAAAATACCTTTATTAGTTAAAAATAAAAATCATTGTAAATCATAAATATAATCACCAGAAGTACCCAATAATTTATAATGAATGAATCTGACTTGAATACATTTTTTTGTGTGAATTTTTACAAATTCATTATAAGAAAGATTACTTTCATCTATTAATTTACCAATTTGGCTACTTAAATTAGATTTAATAGATAACTCCCTTAATGTATGGGGACCTTGCTGATTAAGATAAAACATAGAAGCACCATGCTTATCCGTTACTGTTGCATAACGTAGGCAACCATTATTCCTAATATTCTTTGGGTCTTTGGCAAGTTTTGCTGCTTGAATTGACGAAATTATTGGAATACCGATAAAAACAAATGTAAATGGTATAGCAAATACCAACACAATATAAGAAAGAATACGTACTATTCGCTCTTGGCGACTTTCTTTTAAATTCTGTTTATCTACTGTCATAACAATAATTTACCTATTCATCAATTGCATAAATTGACAATAAACCAATAATTCTTCAGCCTGTTTATGCCCTTCGTTCTTGGCTTTTTGCAGCCAATACATGCTTTTATCTAAATCTTTTTCCAAATATTCCCCTTTAAAATAGCACCAGCCCAGTATATACATCACTTCGGCATTGCCATTTTCTGCAATCGCTTCTAATTGCTGGAGATTTTCAGGCTGCTGGGGTAAATTTTCTAGCATGGTGCGGTATTGTTCGGTGGGATTGTCTTTATTCATGGCTTTTATTTTTCATTATCAGGGGAAAATGATTTGTTAATTCTTTTTCAGGCTGCCT
>NZ_JQKH01000042.1 GCF_000745955.1 Alysiella crassa DSM 2578
GCGCTGGCAAATTGAAATGCTGTTTAGCTGCCTGAAAAAACGCGGTTTTGACTTGGAAGCCACGCACATGACTGACCCTGTTAAAATGGAAAAGTTGTTTGCGATTCTGGCAGTTACATTGGCTTGGGCTTATGTCATTGGGCGTTGGCAACATGCGCTTAATCCAATTAAGCCTAAATCTCATGAACGTTTATCGCAAGGTATTTTTCGTGTTGGTTTAGAGCAGCTTGCCAAAGCTGCCATGTTGATGATGGCAACTTTGGACTATTTTTCAAACCCAAAACAGGTCGTCCGATTTTTTGTCGTGTACTGAAAGGCAGCCTGAAAAGATGATTGTATGCCAATGCGCTGCAATGCGCTAGTGTGTGCATGATGATATAAACCATTGATAAATATACATAACATTAATACCAGAAACTTGTTTTTCATCTGTTATCTAAATCTCTTTATAAATCAATTAAATAAATTGCAAATAACAGAATAACACCAATAACATCATTTTTTTGTGTCTTATTTAGCTGGTTTTTCGGCAATCAAAAAACACCAGCGAAAGGGGCTTATTCCCTATGGCTGGTGTGTGGTTTCAGGCTGCCTGTTGTTTCAAGCCGTCTAAATAATCTGCCCATTCTTGCAACATCTTGGCGCGGCTGTCTAAATACTTGGCGAAATTGTAGCTGTCGCGGCTGCTGTTCTTTTCCTTGTGGGCGAGTTGGTATTCTATCCAATCGCGGTTGTAGTCCATTTCGTTTAGATTGGTGCTGGCGGTGTGCCTAAAACCGTGTGGCGTGGCAATGCCTTGATAGCCCAATCGGTGCATAGCTTTATTGGCTGCATTATCGCTTAAGGGTTTGCCTGTAGATTTGTTGTAAAACACATATTCATAATGCCCTGTAAATGGCTTCATTTGTTCCAATAGGGCAATCACTTGGCGGCTTAATGGTACAAGGTGGGGAATACCGTTTTTCATCTCTGTTTCTTCTTTGCGCCACAAGGCAGCCTGAAAATCAATTTCCGCCCATTTGATTAGGCGCAATTCGCTGGGGCGTGTAAACACATAGGGGCTAATTTGCAATAGGGTACGCACTTGAATTGTGCCACCGTAGCCATCTATGCGGCGCAATAATTCGCCGATTTCTTTTGGGTCGGTAATGTGGGGGAATGGCTTTTGTTTCACTTGTGCCAATTCACGGCGCAATTCAGAAGCTGGATTAAACACACACAGGCGCAATACAACTGCATAAGAAAACACCTGATTAACCACATCATAAACCTTGTGGGCGGTGTCGTATTTTCCTGCCTGTTCAATCTGTTTTAATACGTCCAAGACTTCAAGGGGCATGATTTCCGCAATGGGGCGTTTACCCAAATAGGGGAAAACGTGCAATTCAAGGCTACGAATAACACGGCTCGCATGGTCGGGTGTCCATTTATCGGGGTGCTTGGCGCGGTCGGTGTGCCATTTTCGGGCAATGGTTTCAAAGGTATTGATACGGTTTTCATGTTGCTGGGTTTTATTGGCTTGTTTTTCTTCTTTGGGGTCTATGCCGCTCGTAATTAATAAGCGTGCTTTGCTGCATTCCATACGCGCTGTTTTTAAATTCAATTCAGGGTATGTACCTAAATGGAAAGTAACTTGCTTTTTTGTGATGGGGCTGGTGTATTTCATGCGCCAATATTTTGAACCATTGGCGCGGATTTCTAGGTACAAGCCGCCACCGTCTGAAAGCAGCGTAATACCGCTACTAGGTACATTTGCATTTTTACATTGTTGGTCTGTTAGTTTCATAATATCAATAAGTTAGAAATTTTATTAGGTACATTTCCAAAAAAATGGGCTAAAAAAGGGGGATTTGGGGGGCGAAAATCAGCCGTTTTTGGCTGATGTACCTAGAAATGTACCTAAAAACTCATGCGCAGTCCAGCATATTCAGGCATACTGCAGACACTAAAAAACCCCTAAAATCAAGTGATTTCAGGGGTTTAAGGTGTTCTAGGAAACCCTAGAAAACAGAGTTTGGTGGAGGCGGGGGGAATTGAACCCCCGTCCGAAAGTCCTCTACAAAGTGTTCTACATACTTAGTCTTGCCAATTTAGAAATCTTATTCCCCGCGCGCCGACAGACAGGCTTTTGGGAAACCAGTTACCTTCAATCTCGCCCCCTGCCAAGTAACCCAACAGAGAACCAGTTAATGTAAAATGATGTTGCGGTGGGTTACCCCACACAGCCCATTAACCAACTGCTGCAACAGCTTGGCATTAAGCAGCCAAAGCGTAAGTTTCGTCGTTTGCGACTATTTTGATTCAGTGTTTTACGCGTAACTGAAAACGCGGTATGCCCACATTTGCTTCGCAACCCCCGTCGAAACCAAGGTCGCCCCCAAATGAAGAAAGTGCATTGTACACAGTTTCAGGCTGTCTGAAAAGTCTTTATAATGCCCATACTTAAAATTTTAGGAAAACAATTATGTATGATGTAAACACCCACGATGTGCGCCGATTTTTCGCCCATGTTTGGCAATTGCGATTTGCGCCCGTGCAATTAGACGCTTTGCAAATGAAAGCCCTACGCATTTTACAAGCGCATACAGAATATGCTCATATTCTTGATAATATTGAACAATATTTGGATTATGAATGGACACCCGACAAAGGCGAAAGCAATCCCTTTTTGCATTTGTCCATGCACTTGTCCATTCAGGAGCAGGTGGGGATAGACCAGCCTTTTGGTATTCGTGAAATTCACGCGCAATTGTGCGCCAAACACAATGATGATTGGGTTGCCGCCGAACATGAAATGATGGAAGCACTCGCGGAAACTTTATGGGAAGCACAGCGTTTTGGGCGCGGTTTGGACGTGAATAATTATATGACTAAATTGCGAAAATTGGTCAATTTAGGCGCGGAAGATGAAGCGCGTATTAATCCGCATGAAGTGGGTTTGTCCGATAAAATCAGTATGCGCGAATAAAATTTCAGGCAGCCTGAAAGGTATTAAATAATGAAAAATTCTTTCAAAACAAAATGTTTTATTATTTTATTGACTGCTTGTTTTAGTCAAATCAGTTTGGCGGAACAAACCATACCAACCACGACAGCGCGTCTTGTAGATAAAAATAAGACATTTACAACGTGGTATGCAACACATATTTTTGGTGCTGGAATAGATTTTCGCTTGAAACCGTTGACTGCACCATTGGCATATCAATGGAGTGTGATTTATGAATATGGTTTGGGAGTGCCAAAAAATTTGGTGGTGGCACAAGCATTGCATTTGTATAGCCAAAAAGTCAAAATTTATCAAATGGATAAAAGAGTTGCGCTGTTTGTACCACCTTTACCTGATTTGGATAATTTGAGTGAGGCGGAATTGTCTGCCGCTCAAACATTAGCCGATAAGATGTGGGCAATTTCGCAAGATAAAAATCCCGACAAATATATTCCCAAACAATCCAAAATATTGGCTTTGCTGAAGGAATATACGCAATAATAGTGTTTTCAGGCTGCCTGTTTATGTAAAACAAATATATACAGGCAGCCTGAAAACCTCAAGCTTCACTCCCACCAACCGTCAAACCAGCGTCAATTCGCAAAGTCGGCTGTCCTACGCCCACAGGCACGCTTTGCCCATCTTTACCGCACACGCCCACGCCTGTGTCCAAAGCCGTGTCATTGCCAATCATGGAAATATGCTTCATCACCTCCGCGCCACTACCGATAATGGTCGCGCCTTTGACAGGGTAGAGCAGCTTGCCTTTTTCCACCCACCACGCTTCACTCGCGCTGAACACAAATTTGCCACTGGTAATGTCCACTTGCCCACCGCCAAAGTTTACCGCGTAAATGCCTTTGTCTATGCTTTCAATGATTTCCTGCGGTTCATGGCTGCCGTTTTCCATAAAGGTGTTGGTCATGCGTGGCATGACTACGGACGAATAATTTTCACGTCTCCCATTGCCCGTAACGCCCACGCCCATCAAACGCGCATTGGTTTCGTCCTGCATATAGCCTGTCAAAATGCCGTCTTCAATCAAGACTGTGCGACCTGTTGGGTTGCCCTCATCGTCCATATTCAGGCTGCCACGGCGGTCGGCGATGTCGCCTTGGTCAATCACGGTAACGCCTTTTGCCGCCACGCGCTCGCCCAGTTTGCCTGTGAATACGCTTGTTTCCTTGCGATTAAAATCGCCCTCCAAACCATGTCCCACCGCTTCGTGCAACAATACACCGGGCCAACCATTGCCCAACACCACCGTCATCGCGCCAGCAGGGGCAGGTCGGGCTTCCAGATTAATCAAGGCTTGCTTAACCGCATGATTCACATATTCTTTAATTTTTTCATCAGAAAAATAAGTCAAATCAAAACGTCCACCACCGCCTGCGCTACCCTGTTCGCGCCGCTCGCCTTGTTTCGCAATCACGGTCAGCGACAGGCGCACCAAAGGACGAATATCCGCCGCGTGTTTGCCGTCCAAACGCGCCACATAAACCAAATCATGCTCGCAGGTCAGCCCCGCCATTACTTGCACAATGCGTGGGTCGGCGGCTTTGGCGATTTGCTCCACTTTTTGAAGTAAAGCGACTTTTTCTGCCGATTGCAGCGTGTGAATGGGGTTGGCGGTGCTGTGTACTGGTTTGCTGAATGTGGGCGTGGGGACACGAATAGGGGAGGAGTTGCCCGCCGCGCCAATCACTTTAACTGTGTTGGCGGCGCGGGCAATGGCTTCCGCCGTCAAACTATCGGCGTAGGCAAACGCGGTTTTTTCGCCCGACACGGCGCGTACGCCAACCCCTTGGTCAATTTGGAAGCTGCCTGATTTCACCATGCCTTCGTCTAAATGCCAGCTTTCAAAGGCGGTGCGTTGACAGTAAATATCTGCATAATCAACGTGATGTGTGCCGATGATGGCAAGTGATTTTGCCAACTCATCAGCAGAAATCTGGTTGGCGTGAAGCAAATCTTGGGAAACGGTGTGGAATGTGTTTTGCATAGAAATAAAGTTTTCAGGCTGCCTGAAATTGGAAAATAGAGTGAAAGATAGCTGAATTATAGCAGTTTTTATTTTGGGGGCGATTGGCTTGATATATGGTTTGAATTTCAAATTCAAAAAATTAAGGCAGCCTGAAAATTGTTTCAGGCTGCCTATTTTTTCTAAAACCGATTAGTGGTCAGATGCTTCTGCCGCACCAATGCCTGTCATAGAGCGAACATATTGTGCTTCAAAGCCTTCTTTGTCTTTCTTCGCTTGTTCAGAGTTGTCCAACAAAGACACGATGATGGAAACGATGAACGCCAAAGGAATCGTGAAAATCGCAGGGTTGCCGTATGGGAAAATGGCTTCTTTGTTGTGCAACACACTTACCCACACGCTTGGACCCAAGATAATCAGCAAGAATGCGCCAATCAAACCAGCGAAACCGCCCACTACCGCGCCACGAGTCGTCAAACCTTTCCAGAACATGCTCAACATCAACACGGGGAAGTTAGCCGAAGCCGCCACCGCAAATGCCAAGCCCACCATAAATGCTACGTTTTGATTTTCAAACGCCAAGCCCAAGATGATGGACAATACGCCCAAAGCCAAAGTTGCCATTTTGGAAACGCGCATTTCTTCTTCTTGCGATGCTTGACCTTTGCGGATAACCGAAGCATAAATATCATGGCTTACCGCAGATGCGCCAGACAAAGTCAAACCTGCCACCACCGCCAAAATCGTTGCAAATGCCACCGCAGAAATGAAGCCCAACAACAAGTCGCCACCCACCGCTTTGGACAAGTGAACCGCAGCCATATTCGTGCCGCCAATCATTTCATAAACGCTCTTACCATTTTTGGTAACTTCATGGAAGAAATTGGGGTCTTTGGTCAAGAAAATAATCGCGCCAAAACCAATAATAAACGTCAGCAAATAGAAATAGCCAATGAAACCTGTTGCCACCACCACCGATTTACGCGCCTCACGCGCATCGGGTACGGTAAAGAAACGCATCAAAATGTGTGGCAAACCTGCTGTACCAAACATCAACGCCAAGCCCAAAGACAATGCGTCAATCGGATTTTTAACCAAACCACCAGGGGCAAGAATGGCTTCGCCTTTTTCGTGGGTGCCCACGGCTGCCTGAAACATGCCTTCAAAGCTGAATCCTGTGTGTTTCAATACCATCAGCGACATGAATGTTGCACCGCCCAACAGCAATACAGCTTTAATCATTTGCACCCAAGTGGTTGCCAACATACCGCCAAACATCACATAAGCGACCATCAACACGCCCACCAAAATCACGGCAAACAAATAGTCCATACCAAACAGCAGTTGAATCAGTTTACCCGCACCCACCACTTGCGCGATGAGATACAGCAACACCACCACCAGCGAACCACCCGCCGCAAACAAACGCACAGGTTTTTGCGCCAAACGGTAAGCCGCCACATCAGAGAATGTGAATTTACCCAAGTTACGCAAACGCTCCGCCACCAAAAACAACACAATCGGCCAGCCCACCAAGAAACCTGTTGAATAAATCAAGCCATCATAACCTGATGTGAACACCATTGCCGAAATCCCCAAAAATGAGGCTGCCGACATGTAATCGCCCGCAATCGCCAAACCATTTTGGAAACCCGAAATGCCACCGCCGCCTGTGTAGAAATCTTTGGTGGATTTATTTTGTTTGGCTGCCCATTTTGTGATGTACAAAGTTGCACCCACAAAAATAAAGAACATAATGATGGCAGTGATGTTTACTTTTTGCTTTTCCACATCGCCTGTGAGCGCGTCAGCCCACAAACTGCTTGAAGCCAGCAAAGCCATTAAACCAAAAAGTGATTTTTTCATTTTTGCGCTCCCATTACTTCTTTGACCACTTCTTGAGTCATGTCTTCGTATTTACCATTTGCCAGCCACACATACACGAGTGTAATCAGGAAAGCAAAAATAATCATTGCCACGCCTGCGTAAATACCCAATGTAATGATGCTGCCTTCGTGAACTTGAGTGCCTAATAATTTAGGGTCTGTGCCAATCACCCAAATAAAACCCACATACACAAAAAACATAATGGCTGAAAATGTCCAGCCCAATATGGATTTTTGTTTTGCCATGCGCTGAAATTTGGGGTGCGCCAAAACTTGTTTGGCGAGTTGTTGTTCTTGTGTCATTTTATGTTCCTTTTCATGTTTTTCAGGCTGCCTGTAGCTGCCTGAAAAGGTGTTTTACGAAAAAAGATGAGTGAATTAAACCGTAAAATGTATGTGCTTGCACAATCATGTTTTCCGATGTGTGGGATTTGTTTTGCTGATTTGATGGAGTTATCTGATTGATATGACTTAATTTATTTTTTGAATAAAGCAGTTAATGTGTTATTGTCATATTTTTTGATGGCTGTAATTTGTCGCGCTGATGACTAAATAAGGACACTTTGATTTTATTAGTAAAAATACTTTTCAGGCAGCCTGAAAACACGTTTACAATAACGCTACACAAAACTACGGAAAAAGACACATGGACATCACGCAATTGAAAGCGTTTATTGCAGTCGCGCACTGTAAAAATTTGACTCAAGCGGCGGAAACGCTGCATTTATCACAACCTGCTGTTTCGGCGCAAATCAAGGCTTTGGAAGCCTATATTGGCACGCCTTTGTTTGAACGCCATCGTAGCGGCATGAGCTTAACCCGCGCTGGCGAAGTGTTTTTGCCTGAAGCGGAATTGTTGTTGCAACAAAAACATCGTTTGGAGCGTTTTGCCGAAACGCTGTCGGAGCATTATGTGCAAAGCGCGCAATTGGGCTTGATTCACCCGATTGCCAGCGACCGAGTTACCGAACTCACCAATTGTATTATGTTGAAAAATCCCAACACGCAATTGCACATTCAATACGGCATGAGTGGGGAAATTTTAACGCGTTTGGTGGCAAAAAAGTTACACGGCGGTTTTTTCTTGGGGCATTTGCGCCAACGCAGTATCCAGAGTATTTTTTTGGAAAACATCGCTTATTCATTGATTTGCCCTATGCAGGACGAAGCGCGTTTGCGCCAAGATTTGCCCAAAAGTTTGAATCATTTCACATGGATAGAAATGTCGGGCATTTCAGGCAGCCACAAGAATTTGCAACAATTTTGGCACCGCCACAAACTCACGCCGAAAAAACAAATCATTTGTGATTATCCGAAAACCATTATTGATTTGTGTGCTTCGGGGGTGGGTTTGGCGATGGTGCCGAAACACGCGGCGTTGGAGGCGCAAAGTCAGGGGAAACCCATTGCTTTGATTGATGAATTTGAACAGTCTTTGCCTTTGAATTTTATTTATTTGGACGAATTTGGCGAAGACCCGATGTTGAAATTATTGTATGAATGCGTACAAAATGCGTGGGACGTGCGCATGTAAATTTATGATAATATAGTGAATTCAATTTAAACCAGTACAGCGTTGCCAGCTCCCTGTTGTCTTGTCCTGATTTAAAATTGAATAATAAGGCAGCCTGAAAACAATTTCAGGCTGCCTTATTAATTCATATTAGGATTTATTTAACCAAAAATACCGCGCAAAATCAGGAAACTCATCACCGCCAACAAACTTGCCGCAGGCAGCGTAATCACCCACGCCAAACCAATCGGTTTCATCATTGCCCAATTTGCGTTTTTGTTCACCAAGCCAATGCCCAATACTGCGCCCACCAAAATATGCGTACTGGAAACAGGTAAACCCAACACGGAAGCCAACATCACCACCACCGCCGCCGCCAGTTCGGCTGAAAAACCTGAAGCAGGGTGCAATTCCGCCAAACCTTTACCCACCGTCTGAATCACTTCTTTACCAACAAACCACAAACCCACCACCAAAGCCACGCCAAAAGTCAGCATGGCAATCGGCGGCACAGGTGCGGATTTGCCCACGCTATTGGTGCGCAACACGTCCATAATTGCGGAGAATGGACCAATTGCATTGGCAATATCGTTTGCGCCATGACTGAAGGCAAATGAACAAGCGGTAACCACCTGCATCCATGAAAAAATCATAAAAGTGGATTTTGTCAAATCTTTGCGTTTCAAGGTTTTAGAGAATAAATAAGTGGCAAACCACACCACCGCCGCAATCATCAGCATAATCAGGCTGCCTGCAATCGCGTTGACTTCTAAATGTAAATTATTCAAACCTTTGAATACGACAATGGACGATACCATGATACTCGCCATTGCCGCCATCGCAGGCACCCAAGTTTGCAAGGCTTTGAGCGCATAGACTTTATCTTTGCGTTCTTCAAATTCGTGCATTTTTTTGTAGTATTCAGACTGCAATTCATTGGGGTCGTAATCGGCTTCGGCATAAATGTCTGCGTCTGATGCCATTTGTTGGGTCAAAGCGATTTTTTCTTCTTGGTCTAAATTGTCCATTGCCAATAAATGTTGTTCTTTATAGGCTTTTTTCTCGGCTTTGATGGTTTTGAGTTCATGTTCGGCACGCGTGTTGTAATCCAAAACCAATTTTTTCACATAATAAAACACGCCATAACCCGCCGCCGCGCCCAGCACAGGCGACAAAACCCATGAAATCGCAATTTGACCGATTTTGCCCCACTTCACGGTTGCCCAAACATTCACATCGTCATTGGCAATCAAAAAACCCAGCGTGAGCGAGCTGCCGACAATACCGCCAATAATCGCGTGTGTCGTGGAAACAGGCAAACCTTTAAACGTGGCAATCAGCAACCACAACGCCGCCGCGAGTAGGGCAGACATCATAATAAACACCAAATCCAAGGGTTGCATATTAAAGCTGTCTAAATTCACAATACCGCTTCTGATGGTGGCGGTTACTTCACCGCCAGCAATAACCGCGCCGCTTACTTCAAACACGGCGGCAATCAGCAAGGCTTGCGGTACGGTTAAAGTACCCGCACCAACCGATGTACCAAATGAATTGGCAACGTCATTGCCGCCAATATTGAACGCCATAAATACACCAAATAAAGTTGCTAATAAAAACAACATGGTATGATTGTATTGCGTGTAACCTAAACCCCAGTAAACGAAATAACCAACCATGCCAATTAATAAAATGGCAAATGCGGTATTGGTTTTTTTCATTTGGGGGAGTGCAGTTGTATGTTGATTTTGGGGCATAATTGCTCCTATACATCCTTATAATGTGGGTCTTTCCATGTTATGATTTTGTGAATGTTTCAGGCAGCCTGAAAACGTGTTCACATCATCAAAATAAAACGCATTGCCCGTGCGCCAATATCCTGTCGCAAGGGAAATGCGTTTGTGTTCGGAAAGACTTGTTTAATAAAATCATTTGTGCAAAATGGGGGAATATGCGCCTTTTGCGCGCGCCCATTATTCAATAAGTGTTTTGTTTTGTAAAGTCTGTTTTTAATTATTTGATTAACATAAGGAATTTTAATATGGCGAGTCGTCAAGAAATGTTGGCATGGTGCGATGAAATGTTGCAAGTGGGGCTGTATAAAGATTATGCGCCCAATGGTTTGCAAGTGGAAGGTGCTGAAATTATTGATAAAATTGTCCTATCGGTAACGGCAAGTGGCGCGGCGATTCAATATGCGGCGGCGCAAGGGGCGGATATGTTGCTGGTTCATCACGGCATGTTTTGGAAAAGCGAGCCTGTTACGATTACGGGTTGGAAAGGCAAACGCATTGCCAATTTATTGAAAAATAATATTAATTTGGTTGGATACCATTTGCCTTTGGACGGACACGCTCAATGGGGCAATAATGTGCAATTGGCGGCGAAATGTGGGTGGCAGCCTGAAAAACAGTTTGGCGAACAAAATTTGTTGAATTTGGGCGTGTTGCCTGATGAACAGAATACTTTGGCGAAATTGGCGGCGCATTTGGAAACGGTGTTGGGGCGAAAACCTGTGTGTGTGGGCGATTTTTCAGGCAGCCTGAAACGCGTGGCGTGGTGTACGGGTGGGGCGCAAGGCTTTTTCCAGCAAGCGATTGACGCAGGCGCAGATGTGTACATTACAGGCGAAATTTCCGAAGCGCAATATCATTTGGCAAATGAGACGGGCGTGGCGTTTATCAGCGCGGGTCATCATGCGACTGAGCGTTATGGCGTGCAGGCTTTGGGTGCGGCGTTGGCGGAGCAGTTTGGTGTGGCGGTGGATTTTTTTGATGAGAATAATCCTGCGTAAAATCGGGATTCATCCATTTCAGGCTGCCTGAAAGCGATACAATTTGGCAACAAATAACACCGAATTACACCCTAAATTCACATTTTCAGGCAGCCTGAAAATCAAACAAAACCACAACTTAAATGTTTTCACAATTTGAACCACATCAAACACAGCTGTAAAAACTTTACCTAAATTTAAAAAAACCTTAAGCAATCCCTGAAAATCGGTTAAAATAAAAGCTGTTTAAATTAAGGGTTATTTGTCATCAGATGGCAAGTTGCCCTTACTGAATATTTCAAATACTTGGGATATAAATAAATGGATAATAACGAAATCAACAAGGAACGCCGCCGCTTTCTCACACTTGCCACCGCAGGCGCAGGCGCAGTGGCTGCCGCAGGTGTGGCAGTACCGTTTGCCGCTAGCTGGATGCCATCTGAAAAAGCGAAAGCAGCAGGGGCATCTGTGGAAGTAGATGTTAGTAAAGTAGAAGCTGGGCAATTAACCATCGCCGAATGGCGTGGCAAACCCATCTTCATCTTAAACCGAACGGACGAGCAGCTAAAAGATTTAGCCACGCTAGACAGCAGCTTGACCGACCCCAATTCAACTGCCGACCAGCAGCCTGAATACGCCAAAAACCCCACCCGCGCCATCAAAGACAAAGAAAACGTATGGGTGGGCATTGGCATTTGTACCCATTTGGGCTGCTCACCAACCTATCGCCCTGATGTGGGTGCAGCAGATTTGGGTGGTGGCTCATGGAAAGGCGGTTTCTTCTGCCCTTGTCATGGTTCAAAATTTGACTTGGCAGGTCGCGTATTTGCAGGCGTACCTGCACCAGCGAATTTGGTCATTCCGCCGTACAAATATTTGAGCGACAACGTGATTTTGGTCGGTGAAGACTGATAAGGGGAACACAAATGGAAAACCAAAAAAGTTGCAATAAGGCAAAAGCCTTGCTGGATTGGGTGGACGCGCGTTTCCCCCTATCAAAAATGTACAACGAACACGTTGGAGAATATTACGCGCCCAAAAACTTTAACTTCTGGTATTTCTTTGGTTCATTGGCATTATTGGTACTCGTGATTCAAATCGTGAGTGGCATTTTCTTGACCATGAACTTCAAACCAGATGGCACCACCAATGCCCAAAACCTGCCTGTGGCATTTGCGGCAGTGGAATACATCATGCGCGATGTGTCGGGCGGTTGGATTATCCGCTACATGCACTCAACAGGTGCGTCCATGTTCTTCATTGTGGTTTATTTGCACATGTTCCGTGGCTTGGTGTACGGTTCATACAAAAAACCGCGTGAGCTGGTGTGGGTGTTTGGTTCATTGATTTTCTTGGCATTGATGGCAGAAGCCTTTATGGGTTATTTGCTGCCATGGGGTCAAATGTCATTTTGGGGTGCGCAGGTAATTATTAACCTGTTTGCCGCCATTCCCGTGATTGGCCCAGACCTGTCCACATGGATTCGCGGCGACTTCAACGTGTCTGACGCAACCTTAAACCGTTTCTTTGCCTTGCACGTTATTGCCGTGCCTTTGGTGTTGATTGGTTTGGTGGTGGCGCACTTGATTGCCCTGCACGAAGTGGGTTCCAACAACCCAGATGGCGTGGAAATCAAAAAACTCAAAGATTCCAACGGCATTCCATTGGACGGCATTCCATTCCACCCCTACTACACCGTTAAAGACATTTTGGGTGTGGTGGTGTTCTTGATTTTCTTCTGTGGCGTGATGTTCTTTGCGCCCGAAGGCGGTGGCTATTTCTTGGAAAAACCGAACTTTGACCCAGCCAACCCCATGGTTACACCACCACATATTGCACCCGTTTGGTATTTCACACCATTTTATGCGATTTTGCGTGCTGTACCGTCTTTTGCGGGTACGCAAGTTTGGGGCGTGTTGGCAATGGGTGCGGCGGTTGTGTTGATTGCCTTGTTGCCATGGCTTGACCGTTCGCCAACCAAATCAATCCGTTATCGTGGTCCCATTTTCAAAACGGCATTGGTGTTGTTCATTATTGCTTTCATTGGCTTGGGTATTTTGGGTGCGATGGTGGCAACCGACTTGCGTACTTGGGTGGCGCGCATTTTGTCCATCATTTACTTTGCCTTCTTCTTGTTGATGCCCATTTACACCAAAATGGACGTGGATAAACCCGTACCAGAGCGTGTTACCATGGGTACAACCAAGCAAAAAGTGATGTTCTTTGTGTATGTTGCCATTACCTTGATTGGTTCATACCTGTTTGCTGTCAATATTTAAGAGGCTGCCTGAAATGAAAAAAGCATTGAAAAACACGATTGCTGCCTTGTTGTTGGCAGTTCCCATGAGTATGGCGAATGCAAGTGGCGGCGGTCATTACGAACACGTTGAATTGAACCCTCGCGACCAAGTGAGTTTGCAACGCGGCGCACAAATTTTTGTGAACAACTGTTTGTCTTGCCACTCGGCTTCCATGATGCGTTTCAATCGTTTGCAAGACATTGGTTTAACAGAAGATGAAATCAAAAACAATCTGATGTTTACCACCGATAAAGTGGGCGATGTGATGCAAGCACATATCAAACCTGCAGACGCGAAAAAATGGTTTGGCAACACGCCACCTGATTTGACCCTGATTGCCCGTTCACGCGGCTCGGATTACATTTATGCCTATTTGCGCGGTTTCTACAAAGATCCGAAAACGCCAACTGGCTGGAACAATACGGTTTTACCGAATGCCGCCATGCCACACGTTTTGTGGGAACAAGAAGGTGTGAAATCTGCAAAATTGGACGCAGATGGCAAAATCGTATTGAAAGAAGATGGCACGCCTGATTGGACTTGGGAAAGCACAGGCAAATTGTCGCGCAAAACCAAAGAAGGCGATGTGATTACCGCCGATTACGATGAATATGCGCGTGATTTGACCAATTTCATGGCGTATATGGCAGAGCCAGCGCAAGTTCAGCGCAAACAAATCGGTTATTTGGTGTTGTTGTTCCTGATTGCCGTGATGTTGCCATTGGCGTATTTCCTGAAAAAAGAATTCTGGAAAGACGTTCATTAATTTAAAATAGGCAGCCTGAAAACTTTTCAGGCTGCCTTTATTTTGGGCTACTCGTCTAACCATTTGGAGAAAAAACCATGTTACAACAAGATAATACCATTGCACTGGTGATTGACATTCAAGAACGCCTGATTCCCGCCATGAACGATGGCGCGGATTTTGTGAGCAAATCTTGTCAATTAATTAAAGGCTTGAATATTTTGAATATTCCCACCATTGTTACCGAGCAATATCCCAAAGGCTTGGGCAACACGGTGGCGGCGGTGCAGGATTTGACGGCAAATGCGCCTGTGTTTGAAAAAACACAGTTTTCTGCTTTGACGGCAGATGTTCAGGCTGCCATTGATGATAAAAAACCTAAAAATATCATTGTTTTGGGTTGTGAAACGCATGTGTGCGTGTTGCAAACGGTGCTGACTTTGCGCGAACAAGGTTTGGCGGTGTATTTGCCACAAGAATGTTTGGCTTCACGCACATTAGCCAATAAAAATAATGCTTTGCAGCAAATGCAGGCGGTGGGCGCGGTGGTGTCCAATGTGGAAAGTGTGTTGTTTCAATTATTGGGCGACGCGAAAAATCCTGCGTTTAAAGAAATTTCTAAATTAATTCAATAAGTTTTCAGGCAGCCTGAAAGGTATTTCAGGCTGCCTGAATATTCACATTATCCAAAATCAAGAATACAGCAAATGTAGGGGTGCTCGCACCCACCGTGTTTTATCAATTCTACCAACCACCCCGATATTTCAGGCAGCCTGAAAGAAAAGGTAGATAATTGAAAAATAATAAAATACAAAAAACTATGCTTGCTTGTATCACAAGCCATATTGTGAATAATGCTAGCACAATTACTAAAGCAAGGGAAAGGCTTTTTGGTAAAATTTGTTCGGTTTATAATAAGCGGTTTGTCGGGGGCAGCGTCCTGCCACGCGTGTTTGCGCCATGACGAGCCTACAGCAAAAACACAATTCAGGCTGCCTGAATATTCACATTATCTAAAATCATGAATACAATCATTACTTTAGCTACACAATCTGATTTGCCCGAAATTGTCGCCATTTACAATTCCACCATCGCCAGCCGCCGTGTAACGGCAGATTTGCAGCCCGTGAGCGTGGCGAGCCGCCAAGCGTGGTTTGACGCACACCAAAAACCGAATCGCCCGATTTATGTGATGAAAAATCAAGCAGATGGGCAAATTATCGCATGGGCAAGTTTCAGCGATTATTACAGCCGCGCCGCTTACGATATTACCGCCGAAATCAGCCTGTATGTGCATGAACAGGCGCGTGGCGGTGGCGTGGGCAAGCGGTTTTTGGCGGAAATGTTGCGCCGTGCGCCTGAATTGGGGATTCGCAATGTGATTGGCGTGATTTTCGCGCATAATCAAGCGAGTATCGCTTTGTTTCAGTCGTTTGGTTTTGCGCAATGGGGCAGGCTGCCTGAAGTGTGTGATTTGGACGGCGTGTTGGCGGATATTGTTTTATTAGGTAAACAAATCAATGAGTAAACTGGGAACGCCACCGCTTGCGCCGAAAGTGGTGGCGGCTTTGGCGGAGTTGGGGATTTTCAGGCTGCCTGAATTGTGTGCGTTTAATCCGTGCCGCGCATTTTTATTGCTGAAACAAATGGGTTTGAGTGTTACGCAAAGTGTGTTTTGGCAATTGGTGGCGTTGTGTGAAGATTGTTTGCCACACGAATTACCCGCCGAACAACGCGCCAGTTGGCAAGAAAAATTACAGAATTTTCCACCTGTTGCGATTTTTCCACCTGAAACGGAAATGGTGTATTTTATGCAATTGGCTTTGGCGCAGGCGGAACAGGCGGCGCAACGGGGCGAAATTCCTGTTGGGGCGATTTTGGTGGAAAATGGCAAAATTTTGTCTATGGCGCATAATTGTTGCGTGGTAAATCACAGCGTTTGCCAGCATGCGGAAATGCAAGTAATTGAACAGGCTGGACAAATTTTGCAAAATTATCGTTTGCAGGATTGTGATTTGTACGTTACGTTGGAGCCGTGCGCGATGTGCGCTGGGGCGATTGTGCAGGCGCGGATTCGGCGGGTGATTTTTGCGGCGCATGAGCCGAAAATGGGCGCGGCGGGCAGCGTGTTAAATATATTTGCAAACAAAAAGTTAAATTCGCATACGGCGGTGCATTCGGGGGTGCTGGCAGATGAAAGTCGGGCGATTTTGCAGCGATTTTTTGCGGCGCGGCGGAGATGAGTTTCAGGCTGCCTGAAAATATAAAATATTGAAAAATGAAGAAAATTTATTTATTGCTGGTATTGTTATTGAGCAATATGAGACTTTATGCTTGCCCACCGCCCAATATTCCCGATGAGTATCAGGTTCGTTGCGACCCTTTGGATATGTCTGCTGATGGCGAATTGATGTTGTTTCACGATATGAGTCCTGAACGCAAGATAAATTGGATGATTCGCCCTTGCGTTTGGTTTTCGGGGCGAGTGATGTGGGCTTGATTAATCGGCACGGGCGCGTGATTATTCCACCGAAATATTTGTCTATTCAGGGTTTGTCTGTGCAGCATAAAAATGTGATTGTCAATCAAAGACATTCTAGGAAAAAGGTGTATTCAGGTATGATGGATAGGCGGCTGGGGCATGTGGTTTTGCCGCTTGAATACGATGATGTTTGGTTGATTGGCGATGATAAGGCGATTGTGGAACAGGCTGGACGTTACGCGATTTTTGATGAACACGGTCGGGCGCAAACGCCGTTTCGGTATTCGCTGATTGAATTTGGCGAGCAAAAAATACGCAAATTCGCCACCGCACCACTGAAGCTGGAAAATCGGCAAGCCAATCCGCAATTGCGTTATGGGGTGATGAATGGGGCGGGTAAGGAACTGTTGCCTGATATTTATGTGAATGTAGCGCATTTAACTCGGGAAATCACATTGTTACATGATGAACAAGGTCAGAGTTGGTTTGTCAATTCATTAGGACAAAAGTGGCAAATTGCTGCGGGAAATGAAATTATGTGGGTGTTTGAAGAGTGGGTTTTGGTGAAAAATACGCAGGGGCAAGTGGCTTTGTTGAATCATGCAGGACAAGAAATTATCCCATTTGGCACATTTGATAAAATGTTTTTGGAAACCAAGAGTAAGCGTTTTTTGATTCAACAAAATGGGCAATGGGGTTTGGCGGATTTGACAGGGAAGATTTTGATTAAACCGCAATATGAAAGTGTCTTTCATCGCAGCATAGATTTTTCTGGGTGGGCGCGTTTTTTCTTTACCAATGGCAATGTTTGGGACGAGTATGATGTGGACGGGCGATGGTTAAGGTTTCATCCGATTTGATTTTCAGGCTGCCTGAAACCTTTGTAAAACCCTATTTTTTGAACTTTTTTGAAAAGTAAATTTCTTAAAATTCAAAATATTATAGTAGATTCGATTTAAATCAGGACAAGGGGACTGCGACCGTCGTGTACACCGAGTACATAATGGAGCTGGCAACGCGGTACTGGTTTAAATTGAATTCACTATAATTAACAAACAGCCTGAAAATTTTTCCATTCAATCAATCACTATCCTGCCCACTCTGATACAAAATCCACAACGCAATCCCCGACACAAACAGCGAAAAGGTAAAATCATCGGCACTCATCATCAACCACGCAGGCGCATTCAAAATCACAAACGCCACCATCGCCACAATGCGCGTACTGGTTTCCACAGATTCGCGCAATTCAGGCTGCCTGAAACTTTGCGATTTGGCTTTGTTTACCAAACCAAAGGCTTCCAATTCCAAGCGTGTCATCGGCACGCTACGGCTATATGCCAATTCATGCCGCGACAATTCCGCGCAAATTTTCGCGCCGCCTTGCTGATAATCCGTGTAATGGTTCACATCGCCCGCGCGAATATGCCAGTAAAACGCGCCCGCCGCGTAACTCACCCGTCCGCCGTAAGTGTACAATTTGGACAAACCCACCGCTTCATTGTGCCGATTCAAACGCGGAAAATCGTGTAAAGTCTCCGACACAAACCATTCATCATCGTGCGTTTCCACCAGCCACAAAAAGCCTTTTTGGGGCGAATACAGCAAATATTCACGCCACCAGCCCATAGGTACAACATAATCAGCTTGATTGTCCATTAATTTCCAAGCGTCTAGGCTGTCAATTTCTTCGTAGCGTACCGCGCCAATCACCACATATTGATTGCCGCGAATTTTCCCTTTTCTGCCAATGGGCAAGGGTAGGGCGGTTTCTTGGGCGTGGCGCATGGCGTTGGCTTCACGCAATTGCGCTTTGCCCTCGCTCACTTTGATGTCGCTACCGCAACTGCCGCAAATCACCGTATTGCTCACGCCGCCCACCCAATGAATCGGCGAACCGCAACTCGGGCAATTTTCCGCCATGCGCGAACCTTTCAGGCTGCCTGCACTTTGGCGGATTTGATGTTCATCGCGCGTGTTTTGCAGAACCAAATCGGCTAATTTCACCGTTTTACCCATAAACGCAGTGGGCGGTTGCGTGTCATAATCCAAAGTCAAAAACGCATTTTCGCAACGAAAATCCGCCACCCGATTATTCATCACTTCAGGCAGCCTGAATGGCAATTCGCCTTGCGCCGCCGCATTTTCCAAGACAATTTGGCGCACATCGCTCGCCACAAAACGCTTGCCGATTTCAATCGTGCTTTCGCCAGCGCGTAAACTGTGAAATTCGGGCAAAGGCTGGTTTAACTGAATTTCGCGCACCAAAACATAAATATCGCCCACTTCAGACAGCCAACCATTTGTGCCATCATCAAAACGCGCATACCACTCGTTCCACATACCGCCATCGTAGCGCACTTGCAAACGCCCAATCAGCGCAAAATTTTTCGCGCCAAAACGCCCCATCGTGCCAATTTGCAAAGGCGAAAAATCGGACAACAATGCCGAATCGCGCCCCGTGTCGTGCAAACTGTTGTCTTGGCGCACCAGCATGGAGCTGCAATACGAACACACCACCGTAACCGCCGTTGCCGAGTGAACGTGGACGGGCGCCCCGCAACTGGGACAAGATGTGTGAAATAGGGGTTCGGACATTTTTCTTTTACCTTTCAGGCTGCCTGAAAGTCCTAGCGGACAAAAAATAAATTATTTAAAATCAGATGTTAATGCCATCATGCCAGCTTGTTTGTACGCTCTTTTGTCAAAGGTTACGGTTTGTTGGCAACCATTTAATTCATTGATTTTGCGAATTAAAATATCTGAAAAATCGGCATGGCTGTTTTTGTAAATATGCAACACTTCTGTTAATAAAATTTTGTTTTCAAAAGTAAAAATGGGCATGCACAATATTTCATCTAAAATCATGGCGATGTATTCGCGTGGTTTTTGATAATGGCGAGACAAAACCCAAATCAATTCCACTATCACCACATTATTGATAAAACCTTGATTTTCCAATGTTAAATTTTCCAGAAAATTGCTGGCGATTTTGGCTTGAACATCATCATCTTGCGTTAAATAGCGCACCAAAACATTGGTGTCTATGCCCGTTTTATTCGCCATACACCGCCCCAAGTTCAATGGCTTGATTGATTTCATCTATGCTGGCGACTTTTTCTGTTTTTACAATCCCTTTGAGACGGCGAATGTCCCCTTTGGGGTAATCGGGTTTGAATTTTTGCATAATCAATTCCGCCACGCTCACGCCTTGTTTTTGTGCTTCGTGGACAATCATTTGTTCAATGTGCAAAGGTAAATCAATAATCATGTTTTTGCTCCCAAAAAATGCGTTTCAGGCTGCCTGAAAATGTTTTTTTAATTTGTAGGGTGCGTACCACGCACCAAATTTCAAATTAAAAAAATTATCTATAACTAATTAACCAATATTCAAAATAACAATATCGCTCACTTTTTCTAATTCTCCAAAAATAAATAACATTTCATTAAAATAATTCATATCCAAATCACCATCTCCTGAAAATTCAATTCTCTGGGTTGCTTGCCTTAATAAATTTTTCTTTTCAATAGAAATGGGGGTGTCGGAAAAATCATTTTCAAAAAAATTTTTATCTACAATTTCTTGGGCTTCTTCAATAACAAATTCATCATCATTCCAAGTTAAATAAAATGAATGTGTCATTAAAATCCAAAACTAATTTATTTGGTTTTGGCTGAATAAATTTGATTTCTGAACCAATTTTATCTTGATAATAAGATTGTAATTGCACGATAAAATCAGAAAAATTAACTTTTTTCGTTGGTAAAACATAGACTAAATGTTGATAAAATTCCATAAATATCTCTAAAATAAATTCATTACCACGCACCCAATTTCCCAATTTGGTGCGTGGTACAACCCTACAAATTTACCCAATCAACTGCTTCAACACTTCCGCTTTTGCCGCGTCATAATCTTCTTGCGAGATTAAACCATTGTCCAGCAAAGTTTTGAGTTTGGTCAATTTCACTTGTGGGTCTTCCGTTTGCGGCGCGGCAGCCTGAACGGCTTGATTTGGCTGATTTTGTGGCGACATCATGCCTGCCATTGCGCCAGCCATCGCCTGACCAATCCCCGCGCCCACGCCCAAACCCGCACCAATGCCCGCAATGCCGCCTTCGTTTTGCGCCGCCATTGGAATGGCTTGTGCGGTTTGGAATTGCGTGTATTTGCTCAAATCGCCCACAATGCCCATGCTGATGCGGCTGTCCAATGCCTTTTGGATTTCTTCGGGCAATGTGATGCTTTCCACCGTGAAATTTTCCAGCGTCAAACCCAATTTGGCAAATTCAGGTTTCAGCAATTCCACCATTTTTTGCGACAGGAAAACTTGGTTCGCTGCCATGTCCAAAAACGGCACGCCAGACGTGGCAAAGGCGGTTGCCAGTTGCGTCATGGCGATGTTTTTCAACTGATTTTCCAGTTGTTCGCCCGAATAGCTTTCCACCACACCCGACACTTCGTTGAAAAACACGGCAGGGTCGGCAATGCGATACGAATACATGCCAAACGAGCGCAGTTGCACAATGCCAAATTCGCTGTCGCGCACGGTAACGGGTTGGGCGGTTCCCCAACGTCTGCCGATTTGCTGGCGCGTGTTGAAAAAGTAAACATCTGATTTAAATGGCGATTGGAAGAGTTTGTCCCAATTTTTCAAATTGGTCAAAACGGGCAAGGTTTTGGTGGTCAGCGTGTAACGTCCCGCGCGGAACACGTCTGCGGTTACGCCTTCGTCCACAAACATCGCCATTTGGCTTTCGCGCACGGTCAGGCTTGCGCCATTTTGGATTTCTTGGTCGGCAATAGGGAAACGCCACACGAGTGTTTCTTCATCGGGATTTTCCCATTGAATCACGTCAATAAATTGTTTTTTAATAAAATTAAACATGATGATTTTCCTTTGAGTTGGGTTAAAAAAATGGTTGGGGAAATAGGTTTTCAGGCTGCCTGAAACTTATCCCCTCTCCCGCTTGCGGGGGATTAGGGTCAGACCTGACAAGTTCTAAATCATTTTCACAATACGGTCAATCCGATTGGCAAATCTTGCCAACCAATCTTTCCATTTATTGAAGCCATTAAATCGTGCAATATTTAATGCCCAACTCATTAGAACCGAATAGCAAGCTGCGGTATTCTTATTGCGAATAAAAGACTTATCTTCATTTAACTGAACATCTTTTACCCAATGTAATTTATTTTCAATCTGCCAATGTTGCATAATACCTTTTGCAAAATATTCTGCATTGTCATGGCAAATATTGCTTAAATAAAATCTATATTCATGATGATAAGTGCCATTATTTTGTAAGTA
>NZ_JQKH01000043.1 GCF_000745955.1 Alysiella crassa DSM 2578
TCTTTCAGGCTGCCTGTAACCTGTCCCCTCTCCCGCTTGCGGGGGAGGGGACAGGTTTGTGGTTATTTCAAAAAATTGTCGTGTACTGAAAGGCTACCTGAAAATAAAAATTACGGCTTGGCAAAACCATAACGGCGCAACACGCTTTGTCCTTGTTCCGACAAGATATATTGTGTGAAACGCTGTGCGGCGGCGGTGTTTTTGCTGTGCTGGGTCAGCGCAATCGGATAAACCACAGGCGTGGGCGTGGGGATTTCGGCGGCAATCTTCAGCGTGGTTTGTTTCAATTGCGCGTCTGTGCGATACACAAAACCCGTGTCCACTTCGCCGCGAGACACATAATCCAATGCTTGTCGCACATTTTGCGTGTAAATGTATTTTGGTTTCAATGGGTTGAATAATTTTGTGTGGTTTAATGCGTCTTGGGCGTATTTGCCTGCTGGCACGCTGTCGGGTTTGCCGATGGCGATTTTTTTCACGCCGATTTGTTGCAAATCATGCAATTTATTCAAACGATTAGGCGAATTTTTCGGCGTAATCAACACCAGCGTGTTACGCGCAAAATTTCGGCGTGTGCTTGGCTGAATTAAATTTTGCTGCGCGGCTTTGTTCATGGTGATTTGGTCGGCGGTGGCGAACACGTCCACAGGCGCGCCCCGCGCCAATTGTTGCAGCAAAACGCCTGAAGCGGCGGTGTTGAGCTTGATTTTGTCTTGCGGATACTGTTTTTGGTAATGCTGGGCGATGGTTTGAAACGCGTCTTTTAAACTGGCGGCGGCGGACACGGTAATCTCTGCCGCGTGAACGGGCGTAGCGGCGAGCAAAGCCAGCAGGGTTAAAGTTTTGACATTCATGATTTATTTTTTCCTGAAAAATGGTTGAGAATGGTTTTTCAGGCTGCCTTTGGGTACGCGACAATTTTTCAATCACGAATCATGTAGGGTGCGCCGTGCGCACCAGATTTGCTGAAATATTTTAATTATTCAATCATTTTGGTGCGCACGGCACACCCTACGATTATTTTTGCCGTGTACCAAAAGGCAGCCTGAAAACCAGTTGGCAAGCATAACAAAACCCTGTTCCAGTATTCAACTCTCATAAAGAATTAGTTTTTCAGGCTGCCTGAAATTTGGCTAAATTCGCCGCCACATATTCGCCAATCAGGGCAAAATCATCGTCCACGCAATCATAAAATTCGCCGTCCCATTCTTCAAAATCGGGGAAACGGGCGCGTAAATCGGCGATTTGTGTGCCATCTTCGGCGAGTTGCTCAATTTGTTCGCCAAATTTTTGGTAAAGCGGTTTGACTTTGTCCAATACTTTGGGGACGGCTTTGACGCGCCACCGCCGCAAACTGTCCGCCACAGGATTGTCAAAAATATAGCTGCCCCAGCCCGAAGCCAGTAGCTGCACAAAACCACCGTCTTGCACTTCATTGTCCAAATAGACAAAGGCGAGTAGGGTGTGTTGTTCATCGGAAAGCGCGTCGCTGCCTTTTTGTTCCATGATTTCAAGGTATTGGGCGGCGAGTGTGTAGAGTTGTTCTGGATTCATCATAAAATATAATCAATATGCTTTCAGGCTGCCTGAAAAATGGTTTTTTGAATAAAATAAAGGGTTTATTCGGCATATGGGTCTATACGGCGTGGACGTTTAATCAGAATGCGAACCGCGCCATCATTACCCTTGCGCGGTTCACAATACGCCAACACATCAGGGTGCTGCATGAGCCAACGGCGCACCAGCGATTTCAAAACTGGCGTGTAACCCGATGAACCCAAACCGCTACCGTGTACAATTTCGCCACACACACCGCGTTGTTTCACAAATTCAATAAATTCGTTTAACACTTGCTGCGCTTCTTCCTGCGTGTAGCCGTGCAAATCCACATCAGCCACCACTTCATAATGCCCATTTTGCAAGCGTTTGATGTCATTGCTGCCCTGACCATTTTTGCTGAATGTGGCGGGAATGTCCACCATGTAACCTTCGCCCACATAGAAAAAATGCTCTTCCGCCAAATCATTGGATTTGGGGCGTGGTTTGATGGGGCTGCGGTCGGGTGGGGCGATGTAGGTGTTGTGGGGCGCAAGCGGTTTCACGTCTTTCATGGCGGCGGCAAAACTGTTGTCTTCTTGCTCTTGCGCTTGTTTTTTGGCGATGGCGGCGGCGAGTTCACGCGCTTTGGCTTCCGCTTGGGCTTGTTTGTGGAGATTTTTTAAACTGTCTTTAAAGGGCATTTTTTATTTTTTCCTAGATTTTTTGATTAATCATTTTGTTTTCAGGCTGCTTACGCACCGAAATTTCAATTATTTAAATGATTTGGTGCGTGGTACGCACCCTACTTATTTTTCAGGCAGCCTGCCATTTTACCGCTTATCAGGTCGCACAAAAACATACACAATTAACGCCGTGATTGCCCCCAAAGTATCCGCCAAAATATCCTTTTGCGCGTCCCAAATATCGCCCTGTGAACCGAGGAATTCAATCCCCGCGTCCCCACCTTCAATCACCGCATATTGCCACTCAATCACTTCATAAGCACCCGCCACCGCCATAATAAAAAACAGCGCAAACCACATCGCCGTACCAAACGTACATTTTTTCTTACGCAACAACCATTCCGCCATCGGAAACGCATAAAAACCAATAATATAATGCGCGAAACGGTCAAAATGATTGCGCCCTTCGCCCAAAAGCGGCGACAAAATCCGATTGCCCCACTCAAACGGCACATCAGCAAAAGTATATTTTGCACCTATCATGTGTAAAAACAACCACATACTCATCAAAACATACGCCGTATTGCTGAATTTAAATTTGGGATAGGTAAACAAAAGTGCGCCAAAAACCACAAACAAAGGCGTGGCTTCCGCCCACCACACCGCGCGGTCGGCTGGCGCAATCCCCGCCCACAACGCTAAAATCACAAAAAGAATCGCCAAAATTAGCGGTGTACCATGTTGTTTTATCATGATTTTTCTCGTTAATTTAATTTTCAGGCAGCCTGAAAAATCTATATTAATTTGGATAACACTAATTGCTGGCGCACTTTCATCAACGCAAAACCCAATAAATTCAAACCTTGCCATTTTAATGGGTTTTCCAAAAATGCACTGTCTTGCGCCAAACCAATGCCCCAAATTTTATCAACAGGGCTGGCTTCCACCAAAATGCGCTCGCCCGTATTCAATAAAAAAGCTTTTAAATCTTCGTGTTGTGAAAATTTTGCCCAATTTGCCTGAAAGACAATGTCTTCACGATGTTGATACCAAATTTGCTCATCAAAATGGGCAATTTGCCGCCCCAAATCTTTGGCTTGTTTTGGGTGTTTGCTGGCAAGAATTTGCGCCAAAATCACATTATCATCAAATAATTCCGCTTTTTTCGCCATCATAAAATGTTCGGCGGTGGGGTAAACAATATTGTCCACCACAAAATCTCGCGGAAACCATTGACTGAAAACCGCTTTGTCAATTTGATTGTCCGATTTGGGCGTGTGTCCCCAAAAAGGCAAATATTTGAATTTTTTGCCTTGTTGGTGGGCTTGTTGTAAATCTGATAAATTTTGAATCATCATGAGAAAATCCTTTCAGGTTGCCTGAAACTCAAATGGATTCAATAATTTCAAACCCATATTCTGAAAATCTTTCAAATTGCGTGTAACCAACACAAAATCGCATTATTTTAATATCCATATTTCATGTTGCCTGAAAGTTGATTATTGATTTGAATTTTCTATTAATTTATCTGCCGCTACCAATGCTTCATGATGATTACTCAATACTTCTAAACCATAATCTATGCGCCCACCATAACGACAAAAAACCGTTTCACCATTTTGATTATTGTCAAAACGAATACACCAATGCGGTAATTCGCTTACACGAAATTCATCTATTTTGCGGGCGCGAAATGTTTTACCATATTTCATCAACCAGTTTTGCCAAACGGCGGTTTCGGCAGGGGTTGCTTGGCGTTGTTTCAAATTGCCAAATGTTTGTGTTGGTAAACTCAACCACAGATGTTTCATGGAATCATCAAATACAGGCAATTCAGTATGCGAACACGCGCTTAATGATAAAAGTACCATAATCATAAAGGGTAATTTTTTCATATATGATGTATCTCCATATTTTCATGCTGCCTGAAAAAGATTTTACACTTTACTAATCAAATAATTGGACAGTTGCACATAGCATTCAGGCGCAATCTCTTCCGCGCGTTGCTGGGGCGAAATGCCGACCGCTTGCAAATCGTCATCGCTGGCAATGTCTTTCAGATTATTGCGCAGCGTTTTGCGACGTTGATGAAAGGCTTGTTTGACCAAGTCGCTGAAATGCTGGAAATTTTCTGCTTTGCCAATGCGATTTGCCACAGGAATCATGCGGACAACCGCCGAATCCACTTTGGGGGCTGGCTGAAAACTTTCGGGCGGCACATCAATCAGGCTTTCCATATCAAAAAAATACTGCAACATCACGCTCAAACGCCCATAATCGTTGCTTTTGGGCTGGGCAACCATGCGTTCAACCACTTCTTTTTGCAGCATAAAGTGCATATCAATCACTTCATCTGCCACTTCGCTCAATTTGAACAGCAGGGGCGTGGAAATGTTGTAGGGCAGGTTGCCGACAATTTTTTTCTTGCCCTGAATTTGGCGGAAATCAAATGCCAACACATCGCCTTCGTGTATGGTCAATTTTTCGGCAAAGGTTTGTTTTTTCAGAAATTGTATGATGTCGCGGTCAATTTCGCAAACGTGCAAACGGTTCAGTTTTTGTGTGAGTGGTTGGGTGATTGCGCCCAAACCCGGTCCAATTTCTATCACAATATCATCGGCTTGCGGACGAACGGCATGCACAATGTCGCTGATGATGCGCGTGTCTTGCAGGAAATTTTGTCCAAATCGTTTGCGGGCTTTGTGTTCGGTCATGGTTGTATCATCTCAAAAAGTTGCGCGGATTATATCAAAAAAAGCGTTCAGGCAGCCTGAAAAACGGTTTCAGGCTGCCTGATGATTTAAAGCTGGTTAAATGTCCATGTAACATCTTCTTTTTGTTGCAACATTCGCCCAGCCATATCCGCAAATTCGTAAGGTGATTCGGAAGCAATCCGCAAATAGCGTAAACCTGCGATTTTGTTTTTCTCCACGCCTTGCTCGCCATACAAACGCATTCGCCCCAGCAAATATGCCGCATAAGCCGAGCCAGCTTCGGCGGATAAAGCCAGTTGTAAAACATTTCCTGTGTAATAACAGGCTTCTAGCACTTCTTCAGCTAATTGGCTGCCAGTTAAAATCACGTCTTTGTATAATTCGTGTGCGGTCGGCAAATCGGGGCGCACGCCTTCGCCCAAGCGGTAGCATTCGCCCAAATGGAATTTGCATTCGGCGGTGTGTTCCCATTTTTCTTCGGCGGCGCGTTTGAGCAATTTGAATGCGGCGCGATGTTTGGGTTCTACGGGCTCAATAGCGCGATAGGGGCTGTTTTTGGGTCGCCATTTATTGAATGTGCCTGTGCGGTAATAGATGGCGAGTGTGTAAAACGCAGGCAAAATCCCAGCTTCCACCGCGCTTTGCAAATATTCCACCGCAAAAGTATCGCTTTGCGGCACGCCTCTGCCGTTGATGTAGCACAATGCCAAATGATAATAGGCAAGCGGATTGTGCAAACTGCTGGCTTGTTGAAAGCAAGCGGCGGATTTTTCAGGATTGCGTTGCAGTAAATCACTGCCTTGATACGCTAAACCCAATTCTAACCATGCGGCTGGGAAATTCAAAGTTGCCGCTGCCCGATAAAATTCCAAAGCCCGATGGGGATAATGCTTTTGTCGCTGCCACAAACCTGCGGTAAACAGACAATAGGGATTGCGCTGCATGGCGTGTTTCAAAACGGTTTTTTGGAAAAATTCTTCGTAAATTTCATCGGGTTCAGGGTAGGGTTCATTGGGTGGTTGGGGAACAACGGAGACACGTTGGGTTTCATCGTTCCATTGTTTCATGTAAAAACCCATACGGAACAATGGAAAAAGTTGGTAGGGAATTTTGTGCTGCGGCACAGTAATTTTGCCGCGAAAATACAGGTGTGGGTCGCCCCAACGGTCGGTAACGGTAAAAGTGTGCAGTTCAGGCAGGGTGTTTTTGGGGCTGGCTGCGTCCACTAAAATGACTCCAATCGGTTCACCATCTTGATAGTAAACTGAGTCCCAAACGCGCATCATACGCGCTTCTTTGACACGACCGTGTTCTTCATGTAAATACAGCACCACATCACCCCGTTGCGCCAACGTGTTGTCGGTGTAACGTAGCGGTTGGGTCGCTGATTCATAAGTATTCGCGTATTGTTCTTGCATGGTTTATTCTTACATAAATGAAACAATAAGGCTGCCTGAAAACTAGCAACAGTGATTTTAGCATAAGCAGTTGCCCAGAATAAATATTTTTCTTAACGAAAGCATTACACCATCGGTACTACTTTACTGAATAGACGGTAAAAATTTTCAGTAGTGGCGGCGGCAATGGTTTCCAATGATTCGCCGCGTAATTGGGCGAGAAATTCGGCGGTGTGGCGCACATAAGCAGGTTCGTTGCGTTTGCCGCGATGGGGCATGGGCGCGAGAAAGGGCGCGTCCGTTTCCACCAAAATGCGGTCAAGCGGGCAATATTGTGCGGCAGCCTGAATATCTTTGGCATTTTTGAATGTCAAAATACCTGAAAATGAAATATAGTAGCCCAAATCCAAAGCGATTTTGGCAATGCGCGTGTCTTCCGAAAAACAGTGCATCACGGCTTGTTCTGCGCCATTTTCCGCCAAAACGCGCATGGTGTCGTCTGCCGCTTTGCGCGTGTGAATGATGAGCGGCAAACCAGTTTGTTTAGATGCTTGAATATGCGTGATAAAACGCTGGTGTTGCCAAGTCAAATCGCCCGTACACCAATGATAATCTAGCCCCGTTTCGCCTATGCCGACCACTTTGGGGTGTTGCGCGTGTGCAACAAGTTCATCTAGCGTGAATTCTTCCGCCGTTTCGCTGTCGGGGTGTATGCCGACTGTGGCGTAAATATGTGGATTGTGTTCGGCGATGGTCAGCACTTCGCGGAAGGTTTCACGGCTCACGCTGATGGCAAGTGCTTGTGTAACCTGATTATTTTGCATATTGGCAAACACTTCAGGCAGCCTGTCGCGCAAACCGTCAAAATTAATATGGCAATGTGAATCAATAAGTTGCATAAAAAAATTCCTATTTCAGGCAGCCTGAAAATGCCGATACCATTTTATGAAAACGGTATCGGCATATTTATTTGAAAAATCAATTACATGGTGTAAGTAGCGCGTTCATTGTTCAGCAAGCCGCTCAAAATGGCTTCAAACTCATTTTTTGCCTTAATGCCTTGCTCATCGCTGCCGAATGCCAAACCAATCCCTTTTGGGCGACCTGCCGCGCTGGGGTTGGAATTAATCCAGCAAACAGTTGTTGGCAAAAGGAATTTTTTCGGGTCAGACGCGCCAATCAGTTCCAACATCAACATCACTTGTTCGCCCATCTGAAAGGTGTCGTTGGTGGGCAAAAACACGCCGCCATATTCCACAAATGACATATAGCTGGCGTAAATAATCGGCTTACTTTCCAAGCGTAAGCTCAACATCTTGGGGGCGGCTTTAGGGGCTTCACTCATTTGGATTATCCTATTAATAATTTGAAATTAAATCATTTTTAGCGATTTTTATTTTGTGTCAAAGTTAAATATTCACACAATAAATCTTCGGCTTGCATTTTAACATTTAAGCTGTGGTGTCCGTAAGGGGCTAGTGCGTTTAAGGCAGCCTGAAAACGAAAAAGTGTCGCAGGATTGGTTTTTGCCGCTAATTTATTCAGGCTGCTTGCATGTTGCGGATAGTAAAGCGGCGACATTTTTTGTTGTGATAAACCTAAATCAATCAACCATTTGGCTATCCAGTCCAGCAAATCTGCGAGTGGTAATTTGGCTTTATCGTATTCGGCAGCGTAATCTAAAATGGCGAGCAATCTGGGTTCTATTAATACATTCAATAATTTATCGCGCAATTCGTCTTGTTCGGGTGCGTGAGGGAATAGGGGCGCGTGGCTGTGAAAGGCGAGTAAATTTTCTGCATTTTCAATATTTTGGGCTTGCACAAATTGTAAGGCAGCCTGAAAGCTGGGCGCAGGCAAAATCAGTTGGCGGCAACGGCTTTTGATGGTCGGCAAAACACGGTCGCGGTTGTGGGCGACCAGCAGAAATACAACGGCTTCGGGCGGTTCTTCCAAGATTTTCAGTAGGGCGTTGGCGGCTTGCGTGTTGAGCATTTCGGCTGGATTAATCAGCACCACGCGCCGCCCACCACGCAAGGACGATTGTGTGAGTGGCTCTAAAATGGCGCGAACTGCGTCAATTTTAATTTGCAATAATTTGCGTGAACTGCTGCCATCTTCGGGTAATTCAGGCGAAAGTGGGTAAAAATCAGGGTGGGAACCTTGTGTAAATAAATGGCACGATGGGCAGACACCGCAAGGCTCGTGTTGCGCTTGCGGCGTTTCACAGAGCAGGGCTTGGGCGAAATGTTGGGCAAAGGCGATTTTGCCTGTGTTTTGTTTGCCGATGATGAGCCATGCGTTGGCTGGGGTGTGCCAATGGGCGGTGATGTGTTGCCACGCGGTTGTGTGCCAGTTGTAAATCATGGTTTTATTGGGGATTATTGGGTTTTCAGGCTGCCTGAAATTATTTTTCTGATGTTTTTAAATAATGTTCCAAAATGGCGAGTGCGTATTGTACGGCTTGATGGCGAATTTGGTTGCGGTCGCCTTCAAAACGGTGCATTTTTGCCCAAATGCGCTGCTTGGTCGCAAAACCAAACCATACGGTGCCAACGGGCGATTTTTCCGTGCCGCCATCGGGTCCTGCCACGCCTGTAATGCTCAAAGCGTAATCGTTGCGCGTGGCAACCAATGCGCCCAACGCCATTTCACGCGCCGTTTCTTCGCTAACTGCGCCGTAATGGCGTATGGTGTTGGCGTTTACGGTGAGCATTTGCGTTTTGGATTGATTGGAATAGGTGATGAAGCCGCGTTGAAAATATGCCGAGCTGCCTGCAATAGACGTGAGTTCTGCCGCCAACAAGCCGCCTGTGCATGATTCGGCGGTGGTGATGGTTTGTCGGCGCGCGGTTAATTCTTTGGCGATGTATTCTAGTTTGGTCATGATGTTCAGGCTGCCTGAAAGGTTGAAGTGAAGTATCGTTATTGTAAAAGATTTTTAACATTTTGGCGTGGGTTAATGTGAACTTGTTTCGTGGCTGCAACATTTCAGGCAGCCTGAAAAGATACAGCTCCTACGATAATCGCCTAAATATTTGAATCAAAAACAATAATAGCGGA
The DNA here is from genome assembly GCF_000745955.1 of Alysiella crassa DSM 2578. Taxonomy (GTDB): domain Bacteria; phylum Pseudomonadota; class Gammaproteobacteria; order Burkholderiales; family Neisseriaceae; genus Simonsiella; species Simonsiella crassa. Next base: position 9,397 of record NZ_JQKH01000043.1, read on the forward strand.
ATATGTGCCACCGCAAACGCCCACAAAGGTTCGCCAAAACCCAATTGGTTGCTTGCCCACAGACTATTGTCCAGTTCAATCAAATAATAGCACGCCCACAAAAACAGCATATTCACAACATAAGCCGCCACCGCCAATTGTTGCGACCACATCGCCATCAATATTGAAAATACAAATGCTTGCAACGCCCACACCAGCAAGGTCAAATCATCGCCACCAGACGAAACGGGGTACAGCCATGCGCCGTCATCGCCACGCCCAACGGGTAAAGCGGTTGGCATTTGCGCCAAATACCAACCGAATACTATATTGATTATGCTGAATAATATGATGATTGGGCGCATTTTTTCAGGCTGCCTGCAACATCATTCATTACTTATCCCGATTGCTGCCCGACACCATATCCAACAAAAACAATCGGCAATCCAACTGCCCATTGTACAAAGGAATTTTGCGTTTCGGTTTCAAGCGCATCAGTTTCGGCATATCCATATCGCCCGACAGCAAACCAATCGTCCAGCCAGCATAATGCTGTTTCAGCCAGCTACCCAACTGCGGATACAGCGCGTGCAATGCCTGTACTTCCGCCAAACGCACCCCATAGGGCGGATTGGACACCACAATCCCCTTTTCGCCATTGGGTCGCGTGTCTTGCGCATCCAAAGTATTGAAATCAATAAACATATCCACTTCTGCTGCGCGTGCATTTTCTTGGGCGATTCGGGTCATGGCGCGGTCGTTGTCGCTGGCAGCGATTTTGTTTTTGGGTTTATCGTGAATTTGGGCGCGGGCTTCTGCTTTCAATTTTACCCACAAGGCTTTGTCAAAATTCAAAAATTGTTCAAATGCAAAACGGCGGTTTAAGCCAGCCGCACGGTTGAGCGCAATCCAAGCTGCTTCAATCGCAATCGTGCCACTACCGCAAAACGGGTCTTGGAAAGGTTGCAAGCCGTCATAGCCTGCCAACAGCAACAAACCTGCCGCCAAATTTTCGCGCAATGGGGCTTCGCCTGTGTCTTGGCGGTAGCCGCGTTTGAACAGGGTTTCGCCACTTGTATCGATGAAAATGGCGACATTTTGCTCGTCCAAAAAGGCGTGAATGCGGACATCGGGGCGATTTTTGTCTATGCTGGGGCGTTCGCCGCAATGGTCGCGGAAACGGTCGCATACGCCATCTTTGATTTTTAGGGCCATAAAATCAAGGCTTTTGACTTTGGCACGTTTGCCTTCCACTTTCACGCGAAAGGTTTGATTGACTTTAAACCATTCTTGCCATTTGAGATTTTTGGCGGCTTTGTAAATGTCGTCTTCGCTGCGATAGCTGGCGCGTGTGAGTTGCAGCAACACGCGGCTGGCGGTGCGGCTGTGCAAATTGGCGCGGTAAACTTCGTTCAGGCTGCCTTTGCAGGCTACGCCGCCGTCTGTTGGGGCGATGTGGGTGCAGCCTTGTTGTGCCAATTCTTGCGCCAAAATGGTTTCCAAACCGCGTGGGCAGGTGGCGAATAGGGTGTATTCGGTGGTCATAGTTTTGTTTCTTTAAGTTAAATTTTTGGGATTTTCAGGCTGCCTGAAAATCATCACGCCGCACAAATATTCAAAATATGTTTTTGATAAATATCAGGTAATAATTTCAAGACTAAATCTTTGCCTGCGATTTCACTTTGTGCAATCACATCTGCCAATATTTCCACTTTTAAATCTTGAGTGGCTTGGCTGGCGATGGGTTGGTAACTCAAATGCCAAGGTTCGGGAAACATACCGCCTTGAAATTGACGATAGGGGCGAAAAAAGCCAAATTCTTGAATATGCTCATCTAACCATTGATGAAGTGGGTGGAAAATGCCGCCTTGCGCCACTTCTTCGGGCAATAATTTGGGTTGATAATGTTCGGGCATGGCTGCGCCGTCCACCACATCAATTTCTGTTCCCCAATGATGACGGCTGGCGGCTGGCAATGCCGACCAATCCAAAATATGCCAAATAATTTCTTCTTCGCTCATATTGTCTCGGTTACGCACTTGACCGTGTATATCATACAGGGGTTTGCGCCCTGTGTATTTGTAATTCCAAATCCGCACTTGAGTGGCAAAATCGCGAAATGAACTGAATGGCAGTAAATCAAAACCGTCTTTTTTCGCGGCGGCTCGCATGGCAAAAAATGCATCTGCCACTTCTGGGTGGGCGGCAAAACGTGGTTCAAAATGTTGGATAATGTGGCTGCGGGCGCGACCTGTGATTTCCAGTTCTGAAAACATGGGTTTTCCTTGATTAAATGGTGTTTTTTGGGTTTTCAGGCAGCCTGAACAGTTTAATATTTGGGCTGTGGCGTTTGTTTTTTCAAAATGGCTCGGGCGGTTTGCACAATGTCTTTTGGGATAGCATTTTGATAAACATAGGAAATCCACTCTATTTCTTGACCTTGTTTGGTTTCAATCGTTATCCATGCCCCCTGTCGATTGCGATTGAAATAAATGCCACGCAAATCTTGCCATGCCACGAAAATGGTTTTTTGTCTGCGAAAACGCGGATACAGGGTCAAACCTTCACGGTTCATTTGGGCAATGATACGCATGGGTTTGGGCGGTTTCGTTAAATGGCGATAAGCAGCATACACACAGAATAAGAACAGGGCAACACTGCCCACTCTCTCATTCCAAACCAACAAGGATAAGAATACAACAGGGTAAATCAATATCATATTCAACAGAAATAGGGGTGTGATGCTGTCATAATCATTGGTTTGCCAAATATGCTCAAAATCTGGCTGAAATAGGGGTTGGCTGGGTGCTTGTCTCTGCCGTTGGATTTGGTGGTATTCTTTTTGGATTTCACGGACTTGTTGATACGTTAAACGCGGCAGCAGCAAGCGCGTGTACCGCTTTTCGCCATGCAAAACAGTCAAAACCACAGGCGTATCATCACGGCTTACCAAACCTGTAATATCCTCCCATGCAAATTGTCGCAAAACCTGATGACGGTAGCCGATGATTTTCAAGCCGTCTGCGTCCATGATGAGCGCGGGCGAACGGGAAAACAAATCGCGCCAACCCAAAGCATACGCCGATACCACGCACAACACCAGCACACCCGTTATCACATACCAACGTAAACCAATTACCCCCAAACTTAACCACGACAGCAAAATAATTACCGTCCAAGCCGTAAAAGCCCATGCACGCCAAATACGTTGCTGTCGGTAGCCGTACCAAATATGGGTTAGTTGTGGTGTGTTGTTCATCATATTCAGGGTAAAAAAGGTTTCAGGCTGCCTTACAGCACACGACACTTTGTGATGTTGCCACTTTTGTCGTGTACTGTCAGGCTGCCTGAAAACCATCATTCAGCATTATCATGGTTTTCATTGTCTTTTTTGCGTGAAAACAATTTTTTAATTGCCACCCAAATCGGAATCAATGCCAACACCAGCAGTTTGCCGAATTTCGCAAACAACACGCCCAGCATGGCAAACAAACCCAATTTTTTCGCAGCCAAGCCGCCCACCAAAGCCGCCAAACCGTATTCTGCCACTTTATCGGTGGTGGGGTTGAAATCGGTGTAGCGCAAACCTTCTTTAAACTCAATTTTGCTCAATAAATCTTGTGCCACCAATTTGTCTTGCGCGATGGTTTTGTCGCCTGTAATCAAGGTTAAATTGATGTAACCCTTTCTGCCCAAAGCATAAGTGTTGTAATTGACTGCGGCTTCGCCATTGGGGTCGCTTTTTTCGCGCACGTCCACCGACCAAATCAGGCGATGGGTTTGCGCGTCATAATGTGGTTTTTCAATCCAATCTTTAACCATAATCGCTGAAATGCCTTTTTCGGCACGCACTTTATTTTGTGCTTCTGTGCCATCTTTCAGATTTTGCAACATTTCATCGGCTTTCCAATCTTTTGCGTCATCGTCTTTGATGTAGCCTGATTCTTCGTAGCTCAAATCAAACCACCAATCGGGGGATTTATCGCCTTGTTCTTTGGGGAAAATCATGCCGTAGCGTTTGGGATTGACCGAGTTGCCAAACATTTCTGCCAACTGATTGGCTTCATTTTTTTGCAAAAAAACCATGTTTTCAGGCAGGCTCAATGTGGCTTCATTGCCCAATTCAATGGTGGTTTTGCCCTGCACCGCTTTTTTGAACAAAGCGTCCAAAACCTGTTCTTGCGATGAAGTGGACGACACCACCGTTTCAGACGCTGCCTGTTGTGGTGCTGCCTGAACGTTGGACATTGCCAGCAGCAAGCTGGCACACAAAATACCCATGTGTTTTTTGATGAACATGATGGATTCTCCTTAGTAAAATCACAATAATCACGATAAAAACTGTTTGGCTGCCTGCAATCTGTTCCCTCCCCTGTCTGGTGGGAGAGGGAGCAGGTTCGTGGCAACATCAAAAATTGTCGCGTGCTGTAAATGTAACGTGAGTTTGGGATAAAAATCATTGATAAATACACCCTCTCTCCAACTCTCTCCCATAGGGAGAGAGGGGTTGTTGGTCAATTTACAGTTACTTATCCCAAATTCACGTTCAGTGTAAGGCTGCCTGAAAAAATTTGCAAACTACATTGCCCTACACAATAAAACGAGAAAAGCTGCCTAAAAACCCATTTTACACATCACAAAACAATTTTACTTTGATGTGAGTAAGCTAAACATAACATCACGCCCCACAACATTTTTTGTATTTTTTGCCACTGCCGCACGGACATGGGTCATTGCGCCCGATTTTGGGTTCGGTACGGATTTCGGCTTTTTGATACACGGGCTGCGGTTTTTCTTTTACGGCATATTCTTGATGATATTGGCTCAATAAATTGTTCATTAAGCTGGGTTCAGGATTGAGCATATCATCAAATGAAGAACCCAAATATCTCAATTCATTGTAATTGGGTTTGGGCGTGGCACGTTCGGTGCGTAAGCCTAATTTGATTTCAGCGTCTTCCAAATCGCCGCAAATACCCAATAACACGCGTTCTTCTGCAAAAACTTCCCGAATTAAATCAATATAATCAAGCGATAATTTCGGGCTAAAATTCAAAGCGTAAGACAGGATAAACGCATTGTATTCATCATTGTGCCATTCGTATTTGCGCAAAATATTGAATAAAAATTCAATATAATCAGAATGATATTCAGGTTTTTCTTGAATAATGCTTTCCCACGCATCAAAACAGAAATAAATGCCGTATGGATTTTCCTCGCTGGACATATCTGCAATGGCTTGTTTGAGCAGGGAAATGGCTTCCACGCCGCCATTGGCAAACAATTGATGGTAGCCATAATCTGATGGAATATCGTTGTGTTTTTGCGATTGCGTGAACGCCAGCAAATATTGCAATGTTTTCAGGCTGCCTGATAAATGTTGAAACGCTGAATGCAATAAATTTGCCAATTTCTCAAAATACTCTTCGTATTCATCATCTGTAGCTTGCTCACTTAATGTATCAAATAATTCAAAATTATCCATCAATTCGCGCAGCATAGTGCACAAAACAGGCAAATCATTTTCCTGAATATTCAATGATTTGAGTACTTTTTCTGTGTCTTGCGTTTTGGTTGCTGCCACAATTTCGGTAAAACGGTTTTGTTGTTCAAAAGTCAATTCTTTGAAAGTTAAAATCTTCATTGTTGATGTCCTTAATAAAATACAGTAGGGGATGTTATCCATCACGAAACATACATGATTTGTGCATAAAAAGCACCTGATAATTGACGGAATAGTCGTAGAAAAGCCGTTTTTAGGCTTGATAACGCGGTTTGCTCAACACCTGCGTTGCCCATAAAATCACAATACACACGGCAGAAATGATGATAACCAATTGATTCGCCAAATTATCATCGCCAGCTTGCACCGCTTCATACACGGCGATGGATAAAGTTTGCGTTTCGTTGGGAATGCTGCCTGCAATCATCAATGTTGCGCCAAACTCGCCCAAAGCCCGCGCAAACGCCAGCAGCAGCCCCGCCAAAATTCCGCGCCACGCCAAAGGCAAGGTAACGCGCACAAAAATCGCCCATTCAGGCAGCCCCAGCGTTCTAGCGGCTTGTTCTAATTGCGGATTAATATTTTCAAACGCCGCACGCGCAGGTTTCACAATCAGGGGAAAAGTAACCACCGCCGCCGCCAATACCGCGCCTTGCCATGTGAAAATCAAATTAATCTGGAATGTGTTGTGCAGCCATTGCCCCAACGCGCCTTGTCTGCCAAATAAAACAAGGAGATAGTAGCCCACCACAGTCGGCGGCAAAACCATAGGCAGGGTAAAAATCGTGTCCAATAAATCACGCCCGATAAAGCGGCATTTGGCGAGCGCGTAGCCTGTGAGTGTGCCAAAAATCAGATTAATCAGCGTGGCGCAAGTGGCGACTTTGAGCGATAGAAATAGGGCAGGGAAGATGGTTTCCATTTGTTTTGATTAAAAATTTTGTAAAAATAAAAATGGGCGGATAGGAAAATCCACCCATTATACGGGATTGAATGTTTCAGGCTACCTTTCAGTACACGACAAAAATCTTTCAGGCTGCCTGTAACCTGTCCCCTCTCCCGCTTGCGGGGGAGGGGACAGGTTTGTGGTTATTTCAAAAAATTGTCGTGTACTGAAAGGCTGCCTGAAAAAATCAATTGTCATTTTCCAGCCAATTATCGGGCTGATTGCGGATAATAATGTATTGTTTTCTAAACGCCATGCCTTCGCCAGCCCATGTTTTCGCATAATTTTTCAATGAATCCAGCGCGTCTGCCCAATCTTCGCCATTTACACGACAATCGGCGTTGTATTCGCCCTCGTCATCGCGTGAAACAAAAATCCGAATGGCGTAATTTTCCGCAGATTTCAACAGAGGTTCAAAGGCTTGCAAACTTTGTGTGAACAAACAGCATTCGCAAAATTCGCCATGCGTTTCACAGCTTTCTGCGTTTTGTTCACTTTCGTCTGGGGCGGGGTAAAAGCCGACCGAACCCAATAAAACCAAGCGTTTCAATGCTTCATTTTGAAAATCCATGTTTAAATACAAGTGATTGGCTTCATCGGGGCGAGCCGCGTCCCACAAGGTTTCCCAATCGGTTTTCAACCAAGTATCAAAGCCGCTTAACAGGGCTTCGTTCAGCGTTTCGCGTCCGCCAAATGAATATTGGTATTCAAAAATCCCATTGGGGAACAATTCTTTATGATGAATTTGAATGGTGGACGCGCTGCTAAACGAGCCGTCATTCAATTCAAAATTCCACAAAGCAGGCAGAAAATAATAGCCCGTATCGGGTTGATACAGCCAATATTCGTCCACAATTTCGGTTGGAATGTGATTTTCCGCTAATTTTTCTTGCAATAATAGGGCGACATTGATGACATCTTCGCCTGATTCGCCCGATTCCGTTTGCCAAGTGAGCGTGATGATGCCGTCATGGGCGGGGTTGTTGTCTAATTTTTTTAATTCCATGATGAAATTTCCTTAAAATACAATGGAAAAATTTTTTCAGGCAGCCTGAAAACTTAAAAACTTATTTCTCCAAACTCAATTCTGTGTGCTGATTATCCGCTTCTTCATAGGCTTCCACGATTTTTTGCACAAGTGGGTGGCGCACCACGTCTTCGCTGGTAAAAGTGTGAAAATACAAGCCTTCCACATCACGCAATTTTTCGTTGGCATCGCGCAAACCCGATTTGATGTTGCGCGGTAAGTCAATTTGGCTCAAATCGCCTGTAATCACGGCTTTTGTGCCAAAGCCAATTCGCGTTAAAAACATTTTCATTTGCTCGGGCGTGGTGTTTTGCGCTTCGTCCAAAATCACATACGCGCCATTGAGTGTGCGTCCGCGCATATAGGCAAGCGGAGCAATTTCAATCAAGCCTTTTTCCATCAATTTGGTTACACGGTCAAAGCCCATTAAATCATACAGCGCGTCATAAAGTGGGCGCAAATAGGGGTCCACTTTTTGCGCCAAATCCCCTGGTAAAAAGCCCAATTTTTCGCCTGCTTCTACGGCGGGTCGCACCAAAACAATGCGTTCTATTTGGTGTTTGTCCATTGCGTCCACTGCTGCTGCCACCGCCAGATAGGTTTTGCCCGTACCTGCGGGTCCGAGTCCAAACACGATATCGTGATTGAGCAAGGCGCGTATGTAGCCGTTTTGACGCGGTGTGCGTCCGCCTATGCTGCCGCGTTTGGTGTGGAAATAGTAGGCGTGGTTTTTATCTGTTTTTTCAATGTGTTGATTGTCTGCGGTTTTGGCCTCTACGGCGGCGAGGTTGATGTCTTCGTCTGACAATTCGCGCTGCTCGGCAATTTCCATGAGTGCAACAAGGGCATTGCGTGCGGCGTGGGCGTGGCTGCCTGAAAAGGTGAAATGGTCAAATCGGCGGCTGATTTGCGTGTCCAACAGTCGTGATAGGGTTTGCAAATGTTCGTCTAATGCGCCGCATAATCTTTGTAGCGCAACTGGGTGGTAATCTTCAAATTGTAAATGAACAGTGTGGCTCATATTTTGCTTGGGCTTTCGGGTTGGGATTTGCAGGCTGCCTGAAATCATATTGAATCTATAGTTGGGCAGCCTGAAAAATAGGTTCACAAAAAAATTCCCCAAATTCTACACCTAAAAAAGCATTTCAGGCAGCCTGAAAATAGGCAAGTTAATCTTAATCTTTACATTATGATATAATGAAAAAAATTGTTAATAAAAACTTGAAAATCAGCACCATGAACACACAAAAACAAACACTCGTTTCCATTATGCTGGTGTCGGCGGCAACGGCGCACGCGGTGGATTTGCCCACCGCCACCCAGCAAGCCAACGATGATTGGCGCAATCAGCAACAAAAAATCCAAGAATTGCAACAAGAGCAACATGAAAAAGCCGCTTGGACTTTGCAACAAAATCAAGCCAATCAGCCTACCAAATCAGGCGCAGACCGCTTTATCAAATCCGATAAAGAACGCGCCGAAGAATTGCAAGCCGCCACCGAAAGCACGGAATGTTTGCCGCAAAGCAAATTTGTCATCACAGGCATGAATTGGTTAGACCCCAATGATTTCAGGCTGCCTGAAAATGAATGTTTGAGCGCGAAAACTTTGAATCAGTTAAGCCGTGAGATTACCGCCGCTTACATTAAAAAAGGCTATGTCAGTACGCAATTGGATTTTACCAATGAAGGCGACACGGTAACGATTGCCGTGCGCGAAATGAAAATTCGGGAAATCACAGGTGGTAGTCGTAAGGTAAATGTAGCAACCTTGTTTCCCAATCATAAAGATAAACCCTTAAACGTCCAATATTTAGACCAAGGCATTGACCAAGCCAATAAAGTAAGCGGCAACAATGTCAGCATGGACGTGTACCCCCACGATGACGGCACGGCAACCATTGAATTGAAAAATGAAGCCAGTAAACCATGGTTTGGGCAAATCACGGTGGACAATAAGGGCAGTAAATCCAATCGGGCGGTGGCGCGATTATCGGCGGGTGTGGCGAGTCCTTTGGGGCTTTCAGACAGCCTGTATGTGGGCGCGTATGCGAATATGGCGCGAAATGAAAACCACAGTCAGGGTGCGAATGTGTTTTACACCGTGCCGTATGGTGTGTGGACGTTTAGCGCGTATGGTAGCGTGTCAGATAGCCGCAGCGTAACCGAATTTGCGTCTGGTGCTAAATTAAATTACGACAGCAAAAACAAAGCGGCGGGCGTAAAAGCCGAGCGCATGATTTCGCGTGGACAAAAACACATTACCTATGCCCATGCTGGTGTGGATTATCTGAATATTTTGAGTGAATACGGTGGCAGCAAAATCGCCATGCAAAGCCCCAAATTGGGTGTGGTGCAAGCAGGTTTGTCGCACACGCAAACTTTGGATAAAGGCGTGTGGTTGAGCGATTTGACCGTAGAACGTGGTACACGTATGTTTGGTGCGAAAGACACCGATTTGTCGCCATTTACCAGCCAATTTACCAATTTTGTGGCAAATACCACCTTGTCGCAAAACCGCCGTTTGGGGCAGAGCAAATGGATTTTGCGTAACCAACACCGTGCTTCGGTGCAATTTAGCGATGATGATTTGTACAGCACCAAACAAATTGGCGTTACCGACCGTTCTTCTGTGCGCGGTTTTGCCAATCTGACTTTAAATGGCAATAAGGGTGCGTATTTAAACAATACAGTATTTGCAAGACGTTATTTGGACAATGGCTTTTATATTGAACCATATTTGGGTGCGGACGCTGGTGTGATTAAAGATGAAACAGGCTGGCAACGCGCGTTTGGCGGTACAGTGGGTTTAAATTTTGCTTATGGCAGTAATTGGCAAATTAATTTGGAAAATGCTTATGGTGTCGCATATCCGAAACAATCTGACAAAATTCGTCAGCAGCAAGTAACCGCGTCCATTAAGTTTTTATTCTAGTGAAAATGCGATTGTTCAAAAAAACGGTGTATTCCTTTTTATTTTTTGAGAATTATTATTAAATTTAGTATGGATTTCAGGCTGCCTGAAGATTGTCCATCTTTTGAATTATGCTGGAATCATGATTTTTGGTTTTTTTGTGATAGTAAATGTAAAGAATTGGCATGAATTATGCTTCATTAGGAGAACATCTAACCTCTGTTGATTCATTTTACTTAAAGGATTCAATTATGAATACTCAACACAAATTATCTACAACGGGCAAATTGGCTGTGGTTATTGGCTTGGCTTATGCCACCCCCACATTTGCAGCCAATATTGAAGCAGTGCAAGGTGGTGCACAAGTTAATCAAAAAAATGGCGTAGACATTGTTAATATTGTTAAGCCTAATGCACAAGGTTTATCGCATAACCAATACAATAAATACAATGTATCTGATAAAGGTGCAGTATTAAACAATGCTTTACAAGCAGGTCAATCACAATTAGCTGGTTCATTGCAAGCCAATAAAAACTTTAATGGTAAAGCAGCTGAAGTGATTTTAAATGAAGTTGTCAGCAAAAATCCTTCTTTGATTTTGGGGCAACAAGAAATTTTCGGTATGGCGGCAGATTATGTGCTGGCTAACCCGAATGGTATTACTTACAACGGCGGCAACATCATCAATGCACCACGTGCATCTTTGGTGGTGGGTCAAGCTGAAGTAGTAAAAGGCAAAATTGATAATTTTAAAACCACAGGTTCAGGCAGCCTGAAAGTGGATGGTGCTTTGGGTGGGGTGTCTATTTTGGATTTGGTTGCACCTAAAGTGATTGTAAATGCAGGTGCTAAAATTCATGCTGATAAATCAATTAATGTGGTATCAGGTAAAAATAAAATTGGTTACAGCAATGGCGCAGTAGAGGTCATTACACCAGAACGCAGAGAGCGTCCTTTAGATGGTCAAATTTTTGGTAGCATGAATGCAGGTGCAATCCGTATTTATGCTACTGATGTTCGTGGTGATCAAACCGTGAAAGGTGCTAATATTAACGCTAACAATAGTGTAGATGTATTTGTAGGTGGTCAATTAGATGTTGCAGGCTCAGATGTGTCTGGGAAAAACATCAATTTGAATTCACAAAATACCACTATTGATGGCATCGTTTCACGTACTTTAAACAGTTTGCCCAATACTACAGAAAGTGGTACTTTGGCACAAAATGTTAAGTATACCAAGCAAGAAGATTCTAGCACTCAAACATTTAAAGCCAGCAAT
>NZ_JQKH01000044.1 GCF_000745955.1 Alysiella crassa DSM 2578
TCGGATACTTGTATCCGACATTTTCAGACGAAACCACAAGTTTTGTCGGATACAAGTATCCGACCTACGCGGTATGAAATTTAAGAACTTGGCAGATCTGACCCTATTCCTGCCCATTTCCCTATACCGCCTTTTTGCCCACACTTTATTATTGCTGATTTGCGGCGTGATTTTTTATCGCTTAAATCATGAAAATCAAATCATTGCGCTGGTCTTTTTGGGCTGGATTTTTTATTTTTGGCTAAAATTTTACATTCGTTTGTGGCGACTTTTGGCAGACACGCCCTACATCGTTTTGAATAAACATGGCTTGCTGATTCATCAATATCATCAATCTTTTGAAGCGCATTTATTGCACGAACAAATCAAATGGGTGGATATTTTATACGCCTACACCATTAAAAATAAACACAATGAAATCAAAAAACTCCATATTGTTATCCGATATGGCAATAACAGTGAAAAAATCACTTTAAGCATTGCCGCCAAACACTTTGAACTTGCCAAGAAAAAATTAACGAAAAAACAAAGACAAAATCTTTTATATCAATACCAAAAACGCATTTTGCAATATTGCTTAAATGAAAATGCGCCACCCATCCCCACACTGAATTTGCAACATTTGCCCAATCCGAGAACATGGCGTTTTTATCCATGGGCAAATTGGCTGTTCTTTGGTTTATTGAATGTTGCCAGCTTTCCCCTTTTAGGTGTGATTTACTTGTTTTATTGGAAAAATACGCCATCATCATGGCAAGATTGGGCAATCAATTTTTGGACACATACTTTGGTGGGCGTGGCAATGTTGCTTTTGCTTGGCGCATGGCTTTTTGCTTATGTTTATTTTTTGATAGAACTCGTTTTGCCAATGCGTATGACTTTGTCCCAACGCGGTTTAACCATACGCAAAAATGCGCCATTTTTGCAAACCACGCATTTTGATTGGGCGCAAATTCATGAAACATACATCCAATTTGTTCCCACTGGTAACCGAACACAATACATGTTTAAAGTAGATATTCTGCCACACCCCCGTTCACTGATTGTGCTGACTCATGATTTGGTGCAAACTGGCTCATGGGGAAAATATAAATTAGATGAGATGGAAGCCATTATTCAATCGGTTACTGCAAACAAAAGGAAAGTACATTACCCGCGTGTACCCTATGTGGATTAAATTTTCAGGCAGCCTGAAACATCAAAAATTTTGATGATTAAATCAATTTCCAATATTTCATCTAAATTTTTTTGATTAAAACTTTTCCACCACCCAAAACAACACCACCAACATCATCACCGTCAGCAAAGCCAATTTGATTTTGTACATCACCAATTGATGATACACATACAATTCATCGGGCGAGCCGCGCAATCGCCAACGCGCCCAGCCATATTTGCCGATTTTATACGCCACAAATGCCAAAATCATTTGCAGAAAACTGTCGCCAAAATTGTAAACCGTAAAGGCAATCGGCTCAATTCGGTCGTCCACAATGCGGTAATGCGATTCGGTAAACTGCAATGGTGCGTCATCGTGGTATTTCAGGCTGCCATCGGGCAGTTGATACAAACAACTATCTGCTTCACAATCAGGCGGGGCGTAGCGCACCCAATTGGCGTGTTGTGCTTCGTGCCATTTTACGGGGATTTCTGCGCCCTGCTCGTTCACAATCACCACAGTAAATTGCGTGTCGGGCGTGTCGTGGGCGGCGTAATGCGTAGTGCCAAGCCACAACATAGGGAATGTCATCAACCCAACCAAGACACACCACACCATCATCGCCACGAATATTTGCAGTAATTTTTTCACAAAATTCATCGTATTTTCCTTTCAGGCAGCCTGAAAATACGCCCTACTCTATTCATCAAAAATTTTGATGAATCGGCTCATCACTCACATCTACCACCCGCATTTGCTGCCACGCCGCCATTGCCGCCGCAAAATCCGCCAAAGGCACACGCACGATCAAATGGCAATCCAATTGTAAATCTTGCGCGATGATTTGCGCGTTGTGGTTTTTCGCAATGCGTAAAGCCTCGTTCAAATGCGGATAATCACAACGCAAATAAACCGTCTTTTCAATATTTTTTTCCACAATTTGGGCAGCCTGTAACGCCATTTGTGTACTGGTTTTATACGCATGAATCAAGCCCGACACGCCCAACAAAGTCCCCCCAAAATAACGCACCACCACCACCAAACAATCCGTCAATTCAAACGAATCAATTTGTCCCAAAATCGGTCGTCCTGCACTACCCGAAGGTTCGCCGTCATCGTTAGCGCGGAATTGGTTGCCGTCCACGCTCAAACGGTAGGCGTAGCACCAATGGCGGGCTTTGTGGTGTTCTTGGCGCAGATTTTCTACGATGGTTTTGACTTCGTCCGCCGTTAAAACGGGATAGGCGTAGGCGATAAAACGACTGCCTTTGTCTTTAAATTCGGCTTCGCAGGGCGCGGATAGGGTTTGGTAAGTATTGATTTGGGACATTTTCAATAGATTTTTTGGGGGAAAATTTGATTGTACAATTTTATTGATGGCTTGGGAATTTTCAGGCTGCCTGAAATGATTTTCCGCTATTCTAATGTTAGAATCAGCCTATTTTTCAATCAATAAAAAGCGAGTAAGCATGAATCAGCCCATTAACAGCAAAATGTACATCGCCATTTTGGAAAGTGTACCCGATTACATTGTCCCCACTTTGGTGGCGCACGCCGTTTTATCGGCACATTTGAAATTTACCGCACAGGAAAACAATCAGGATTATCAAACATGGTTACAGCATTCGTTTCGCAAAGTGGTTTTGCGCGTGAACCCAAAAGAATTTGATAAAATCAGCGCACTAAATTGCCATTTGGCGTTTGAAAGCACCATATTAAATGGCGAAATGTGTTGCGCGGTGGTTTACCCTTTACAAGCGGACAACACGCCCAATGTGTTGAAATTTGCGCGAATGTGGAAACCCGCCGATTAACTGTTAAAATCATGTTTGACATGAAACATCAACCCAAGCTGCTTGACCGCGTTTCAGGCAGCCTTTTTTATTTTTAGGAAAACCCAAAATGACTGTGTTACACAATCCCCAATCCCACTCTTTCGCGTCCGACAATTATTCAGGCGTATTACCCGAAATTTTAACCGCCATCGCCCAAGCCAATGGCGGACACCTTGGCGCATACGGCAACGACCCCTACACCGCTCATCTGCAACATCTCATCAAACAGCATTTTGGCGAATCCGCCCTAGCCTACCCCGTGTTCAATGGCACGGGCGCAAATGTATTGGCATTGCAAGCCTGCCTGCCGCGTTGGGGCGCAGTGATTTGCGCGGAATCGGCACACATCAATGTGGACGAAAGCACCGCCCCACAAGCCGTTGGCGGATTCAAATTGTGGACGATTCCCACATCAGATGGCAAATTAAACCCCGAACTCATCGCCCAGCACGCACATGGTTTTGGCTTTGAACACCGCGCCCAACCGCTTGCCGTCAGCATCACACAAAGCACGGAACTTGGCACGGTTTACACGCCCGATGAAATCCGCGCCATTGCCGATTTTTGCCACGAAAAAGGCATTGCCTTGCACATGGACGGCGCACGTTTGGCGAACGCGGCGGCGGCTTTGGGCGTGAATTTGCGCGACATCACGGCAGATGTGGGCGTGGACATTTTGTCGTTTGGCGGCACAAAAAACGGCTTGTTGTTGGGCGAATGCGTGATTGTGTTGAATGAAAAAAATGTTTTAAACGCAAACGGCATGAAATTTTTACGCAAAATGAATGTGCAACTTGCGTCCAAAATGCGTTTTATTTCCGCGCAATTCATTGCTTTGCTGGAAAACGATTTGTGGCTTAATGCCGCGCAAAACGCCAACGCCATGGCGCAAAAACTTTCAGGCAGCCTGAAAAACATTCAGGGCGTGGAACTGGTTTACCCCACGCAAGCCAATGCCGTGTTTGTGAAATTGCCCGATGGCGTGGCGGACAAAGTGCGCCAACACACTTATTTTTACGATTGGGACGAACACGGCACGGTGCGTTTGGTATGCAGTTTTGACACGACCGCGCAACATATTGATGATTTATTGAACGCGATTGAAGTGGCAATTCAGGCAGCCTGAATAAAAATGTAGGGCGCGTACCTCGCACCAAAATCACGCTATTTTGGGTAAATCGGTGGTACGTCCCTGCAAAACTGTTTTCAGTTTAAAGAAAGTTATCGTATGGAAATTTTATCCATCAGCCAAAAAGAAAACCTTTTCAATACAATCAATGATTTTTTATGCCTTCTTTATCAAAAAGATGAAATGGCATTAAAAAAGCAATTTGATTTAGATAAAGCAAGATATGATGAAATCATTGAAGACTTGATGTCGGATGATATTTTGTTAAAAAAATTAACGCTTGCGCCCCGAGATATTATTTTTGAATTACCAAACGAAAATCGCGCTATTTTTGATATTTGGTGTTTTGAAACAAAAGTTTCTAATCAATATGAATATGGCATTGAAGCGTGTATTTACGCAGATAATCAAGAAACGGATTACACGCTCGTTGGCGCATTTACATTTGAAAATGAAGATATAAGATTTGGATTACATTTCTTTCGTTTATAGAAAATTTGGTGCGTGGTACGCACCCTACTGATTGCCGTCCGCTCGCATTTTCAGGCAGCCTGAATATTTTAAAATTGGCTAAAATAATCCCTTTTTAATTGAAACACGGTCATAACATGAATATACCCAAACAAAACAAAAACACCTTGAAAGAACTTTTCCATTTACGCCACGACCAAGACCAAGCCGATAACATTGACAACGACATTCGCGCTGGCGTGCGTGTGGCTGGCACCAATTTGTGGGTGCTGATGTTTGCCATTTTAATCGCCAGCATTGGTTTGAATGTGAACAGCACCGCCGTGATTATTGGCGCAATGTTGATTTCGCCCCTAATGGGCCCGATTATCGGCATGGGCTATGGCGCGGCAGTCAATGATGTGCGCTTAATTCGTTTGGCATTACGCAATATTTTGATTTTTATTGCATTGAGTTTAATCACGTCCAGCCTGTATTTTTGGTTAAGCCCCTTGAAAGCGGCAGGCAGCGAATTGTTGGCACGTACCGAACCAACTTTGTGGGACGTGTTAATCGCCTTTTTTGGTGGCAGCGCAGGCATTATCGCCCTTACGCGCAAAGAAATCAGCAATGTGGTTCCAGGGGTGGCGATTGCTACCGCGCTGATGCCGCCTTTGTGTACCGCAGGTTACGCTTTGTCGCACGGACGCTGGGATTATTTTGCGGGCGCATTTTATTTGTTCACGATTAATTGCGTGTTTATTGCATTTTCCACTTTATTGTTCAGTAAATTGATGAAATTGCCCAAACGCGGCATCATGGACGGCACAACGCGCCAAATTCATCGCATTATGATTAGTTTGATTGTGTTGGCGGTGATGTTGCCCAGCGCGTATTTGGCAAGCAAAATGGTGGCAAACGAATGGTTCCAAAACCAAGCGCAACAATCTATACGCGAATTGCAACGCGACACACCTTTCCTGATTTTGCGTCATCAAATTGACAAGCGCAAACGCCAAATTGATTTGATTATTGGCGGCAGCAATCAAGCGCAAACCGTGCAAACGCAATTACAACAACGCTTTCCCAACGCGCAAATTCACGTTCAATATGCAGGGGCAGACCAAGCGGATTTGAATGTGTTGAAACAAGAAATGAGCGAGCATTCATCACAACAACAAAGCGAAATATCGGCACAACTGCATTATTTGAGCCAAAAAATCAGCGAATACGAGCGTGAAAAACAAGAGCAACAACCAGCCGAACAAGCCAACCCACATCAAGATTTGCTTAATGAAATACGGGCGCAATATCCTGAAATTCGTGATGTTGCCATTTTGTCGGGGCAACAATGGGCGCAGGCGGCTTCGCAAGCTCAATCGGTAAACATGATTGTGGTGCAAGGCAAAATCAACACCCAACAGCAAGCGCGTTTGCAAGCATGGTTGAAAGTGCGTTTGCACGATGAAACAATGGAATTGATGGTTCGTCCATAAGGGGTTTGCTTGTATTTTCAGGCAGCCTGAAAGGAAAAAATCATGTGTGAAACCCCATTTTCATGGCTTAATTTCATTTTCAAACTGTTGGCGGGCATTGTGCTGACGATTTGGTTTTGGGCGATTTTGTACTTTTTAGTTAGTTGGATTATGCGCTGGTTTGATGCCACTTTTCGCCGACCCAAACCACCTACTGCCGAAGAGTTGGCACTTTGGCAACAACGCGAAACGGCATTTGCCGAATGGTTAGCGGTGCTGTACCGCGACAATCCGTCCGCCATGCAAACCGTGTTGGCAAATATCCCCAATGAATTGCAAGATGACGAGCATTTGGGTTTGGAGCCTGATTATCTTTTGGCGGTATGCAATCGGGCGTTGGATACGGCATATTTTGCGGTGGTGGAAGATTACAGCAACAATTGGAAAAAGCCAGATTATGCCGATTTATTGGCGAATATGTCCGCGATGTGGCAACGCTTTGGTTTTACGCCCAACTGGTCAGATTACCGCGAAGAAGATTTTTGGCGTGAGCTTGATGATTATCCGATAGAGCCATGTTTTCGTTGGTTGCAAACGCAATTTTTGGCGCACGGTGCGGCGTTGTTTTTGTGGTATTTGCAGGACGAATGTTGGGGCGTGGCGGTGGTGCCTGTGCAAGATAAAGCGGATTTTCAGGCTGCCTGCGAAAAGTGGGGTTGGGTGGATTTTTTTGAATAGATTGATTATAGTCGCATAACTGAAATAAACATTCCCCCAGCATTTGATAAAACTTCAAATGCTGGGGGAATTTTATGGGCGGGCGGCACACAAAGAGTGGGTGTGGCGGCGATACGCCACGTTTATAGTCATTTCAAATAAACACATACAGCGTTGCCAGCTCCCTTATGTACGAGATGTACACGGCGGTCGCTGTCGCCTTGTCTGTGTTTATTTGAAACGACTATAAACTTTTATTGAACAGGCAGCCTGAAATGCCCTGTGATGGTGTGTTTGTGCAGCAAATTTTCTTCCTGCGTGCCTGCGCCAATATTGTGGATAATCAGGGGCGTGTCGCCGATTTTTTGGTCGGAAACAATGCCGATGTGCGGCAAGCGGTTGCCGTTCAGCTCCCAAGTAACAATATCGCCCGCGCGAAAATCGCCTTTCTGCTGCACCGCCCAACCTTGCCGCGTGAAAAAGGTGATGAGATTCAGCACGCGGCGGTGGTCAATATTCGGGTCGGGGCGTTTCAAGCCCCAGCGTTTGGGATAGACGGAAAAGTTTTTCTTCATGTCCTGATGAACCAGTTGCTGTAAATCCATTTTCTGCTCGCGCAACGCCCGAATCACAACATCGGTACACACGCCCTTTTCCATCGGCACATCGCCCATCGGGTATTTTAGCGTGGAATAGGCGGGGTCGTAGCGCACGGTTTTGCCGATTTGATTGCGGGCGGATTGGACGATTTGCGGCGATGGCGTGAGCGGAATAGGTGAGTGGGGCAGGGGGCTGATTGTTTCAGGCTGCTGTTGGGTTTTGGGAATGGGTTTTACCGTTTCAGGCTGTCTGGTGCTTGAGGCAGCTTTGGGCGGCTGTTTGGGTGCGGTGTTTTGATTTTGTTCGCCGCACGCGCTGATGAGCAATGCGGTGGCGATACATAGGATTTTTCTCATGATGTTTTCCAGTAAATTTTAGGCTGCCTGAAAGAAATTTCAGACAGCCTATTTTGATGACTCGTTCCACATGAAACATCGTGCATATTTGACGTGAAACATCAATTTTCCTAATGTTACAGCAAAGTCAAAAATTTGCCAAAAATTTGTTTCACGTGAAACTGGGATTTTATTCAATAAAATCAAATACTTTTCAATTTTTCAGTCAATTCAGGCACAATTTCAAACAAATCACCCACCATGCCAAAATCGGCAACATTGAAAATTTGCGCGTCTGGGTCTTTATTGATTGCCACGATGATTTTGCTGTCCTGCATACCCGCAACGTGCTGAATCGCGCCCGAAATGCCAATCGCAAAATACAATTCTGGCGCAACAATTTTGCCCGTTTGTCCCACTTGCGCGTCATTGGGCGCGTATTCCGCGTCCACCGCCGCACGGCTCGCACCAATCGCCGCGCCCAAAGCGTCCGCCAAAGGCGTGAGCAGCGCATTAAATTGCTCCGCGCTGCCCAAAGCACGTCCGCCCGACACCACCACACGCGCTTGCGTCAATTCGGGACGGTCGGACACAGTCAATTCGCGCCCAACAAAACGGCTCAAATTTTGTGCTGGCGTAGCCGCCACCGCTTCAATTGGCGCATTCAGGCTGCCTGCAACCGCCGCAGGAAACGCACTGGCACGAATCGTCAAAACCAATTTCGGCTCATCGCTTTGCACGGTGGTAAACGCATTGCCCGCATAAATCGGGCGCACAAAAGTTTTCCCGTCCACAATTTCTGTTAAATCAGATACTTGTGAACAATCCAACAATGCCGCCACGCGTGGCATGATATTTTTGCCAAACGCGCTCGCCGCCGCCACCAAATGAGAATAGGGCACAGCCAGCGACACCACCAAAGGCGCGATTTCTTCCGCCAATAATTCCGCAAAATGCGCTGCGTCCGCATGCAAAACTTTGGCTACCCCATTGATT
The DNA here is from genome assembly GCF_000745955.1 of Alysiella crassa DSM 2578. GTDB lineage: Bacteria > Pseudomonadota > Gammaproteobacteria > Burkholderiales > Neisseriaceae > Simonsiella > Simonsiella crassa. Next base: position 8,697 of record NZ_JQKH01000044.1, read on the forward strand.
TTGCTAACTTGTTCCGCCACATTCAGGCAGCCTGCACCCGCCACCAACACATGCACATCGCCCAATTTTTGCGCCGCCGCAATCGCGTTCAAAGTCGCCACGCCCAATTGTGCGCCATCGTGTTCCGCTACGATTAAAACTGTCATTTCCTACGCTCCTTAAATCGCTTTGGCAGCCGCCAATTTTTCAATTAATTCAGATACATTCGCCACTTTCACACCTGCTTGACGGGCTTTCGGTTCAGCCACGCTCACGGTTTTCAGGCTGCCTGAAATGTCCACGCCCAAATCTTCAATAGTTTGTTTTTCCAAAGGCTTTTTCTTCGCCGCCATCAAATTGGGTAATTTCACAAAACGCGGCTCGTTCAAACGCAAATCCGTGCTAATCACCGCAGGCAGTTTCAACGCCAAAGTTTCCAAGCCACCATCAATTTCACGCGTAACCACCACTTCATCTGCGCCCAATTCCACTTTGCTGGCAAACGTGGCTTGTGGCGCATTCAGCAAAGCCGCCAAACGTTGCGCGGTTTGATTCGCGTCATCGTCAATGGCTTGTTTTCCCAACACAATAATTTGCGGTTGTTCGTTTTGCACCATTTTTTGCAAAATTTTTGACACGGCGCGGCTGTCCAATTCTGCGTCCGTTTCCACATGAATCGCGCGGTCTGCACCCATCGCCAAAGCGGTGCGCAACACATCTTCACATTTTTTCTCGCCCAATGACACCGCCACAATCTCGCTGATTTTGCCCGCTTCTTTCAAGCACACCGCTTCTTCCACCGCGATTTCGTCAAAAGGATTCATGGACATTTTCACATTGCCAATGTCCACGCCCGAACCATCGGCTTTCACACGCACTTTCACGTTGTAATCCACCACGCGTTTTACTGCGACCAAAGCTTTCATATTTGCTCCCAAATTATGTGTTCAATCAAAATCTTGTTTTTTCAGGCAGCCTGAAAAACAAAACGCCGCTTATTTTAAAGGAATAAGTGGCGTTTGGATAGTTTAGAGTTTCCATTCTGAAAAATCATTTTCAGGCTGCCTGAAAATAGGGCAGGGCGAACAAATTAGGTAAATCAAAATAAAATAGTAAACTTATTTATCATTATTTAAATAATTAAAATCTAGTTTACCAAATGGATTAAACCTTGATTATTTAGGTGGTTTCGCATAAGCATTATCGGCAGGAAACGCGCTGGGTGCATTTGCCGCAGCCGCATTCGGGTCATACAATTCAAACACCGCCGTGCCAATCAAACCCACATTGCGCACTGAGCCATTGTCCGAATTTGCCGCATACGCAGAATTTGGCGCGCTGAAAATAAATGAAGCCACCGCCTCGCTGCTTTTGCGGAAACCTTCAATCGTCAGCGTGTCGTGTGGGCGCAAAACATAGCCCGAATGATAGCGGCTAGCTGCGCTGCCATTCAACACGTCCAAGCCATCTACGCTGGCGACAATTTCATAGGTGTTGGCGGTGGTGTTGCGGTACACCAAGCGGTAGGCTTCGCCCGATGTGCCACGCAAATAATAATTGCCGCCATCGCGCACCAATGGCAACACCGCGCCCCTGTCGTTGCGTACTGAAAATTCAATTTTGCCATCTGCCAGCGCAATCGCGTTTAATTCGCGCCCCTGAAAATTTTTGGCGGCGTAGCGCAACACATTTTCGCTAATTGGTTCGCGGCTAACACGGCGCAAATCCACTTTGGAAACAGACGATTGCACTTCATCGCCCCATTGGGTGCCTAATTTTTCGGCGGTGCGTGGGGCTTGTTCTGCGGCGGTGGGGGCTGGACTTTGTTGATAGCTGGGTTGTTCTGCGCCGCAGGCTGTCAATAAAGCAGCGACCAACAGCGTGTAAACCCATTTTTGGCGTTTTTGTAACATGATTTTTCCTTTTAATTTAGTTATTTAATTATTCATCAAAAATTTTGATAGAACAAATTTTGCCTATTTTCAGGCAGGCTGAAAACATCAAAATCAGCAAATTATACGCAGAATTGGGTTAAAAAATGTTGGGCAATCTGTTTGACGAAAAATTTTTGTGCTAGCATAAGCAGATATTCTAAACACAATGGAGTTTACATGAAAAAAGTATTGCGTTACGCGGCATTGGCGGCGTGTTTGGCAGGCTTGAGTGCGTGTTATATTGTGCAGCCTGCACCCAATAGCCAAATTGTTATCCAAAACCCAAATCATTAATTTAAAAGGAATAAAATCATGACATTAAAAAATGTGATGTTAGCCAGCGCAGCAGCTTTGGTTTTGAGTGCGTGCTATGTTGTGCCGATGGAAAACGGCTCGCGCGTGGTGCAAATGCCCGCCAACGGCAGCACAAGCACCGCCCACACACCCCATGAAACCGTGTTGAACGCGCGTTTGTATCCCAATAACACCGCCGCGCAAAACGCAGGCGCAGGCAGCGCAACCGTAACCATTACCCAAAGCGGACATGGCGTGTTCCGCGCCCAAATCGGTGCAGAATCGTTCACAGGCGACGCGACACGCACGCTGGGTTCGCGCTCGGGCAAAGCCAACGGCACAGGCTCTATGGGTCGCTACATCAACTGCAATTACACAATGAACAGCGAATCAGTTGGCACAGGCACTTGCACCACATCGGCTGGCGCAAGTTATAATATGCACATTTCTCGCTAATTTTAAAATAAAATAGCGCATTTTTTGGTTTTTCAATCCAAAAATGCGCTATTTTTGATTTTTCAGGCTGCCTGAAAATATTTTGCTTGCTTAATCAATTTATTTTTTGCCATAATTCGGTTTCATTTTTCTCAATTCTGCGTACGCGAAAGGATAACATCATGCAAAATCAACAATCTATCCAAATTCAAACACGCAGCTCAAACGCGGACAACGCTGTTTAAAATTTCTGATTGTCCGTTTTGGGACTGCTTTCTTTTTAAAATTATCCACAATTCATTTTTCTTTGCGATGCCGTTATTTTTCAGGCAGCCTGAAACACGTCTTGTGGAAAAAAACAGAAAGCCATTCACAATGGGCAATACCATTACAATCATTCAAAATTCAAACACTTGGATTGAAGGCAACGCCATTCAACAATTAGAACGCACCGCCCAAATGCCACACATTCAGCGCGTGGCAGCCATGCCCGATTTGCACGCAGGGCGCGGTTATCCGATTGGTGCGGCATTTTTCAGCGTGGGGCATTTTTATCCCGCCCTGATTGGCAACGACATCGGTTGCGGCATGGCATTTTGGCAAACCGATTTGCCTGTGCACAAAATCAAATTACCCAAATTGGTCAAACAGTTGGGCAATATTGACGCGCCTTTAAACGACACTTGGGCAGAGCGCATTGCCGAACTTATCCCCAACTGCACTTACCCACAAGCATTGGGGACTATTGGTGGCGGCAACCATTTTGCCGAATTGCAAGCGGTGGATAAAATTTATCTGCCTGATTTATTGCCAGAAAATTTCAATCCCAAATGCCTGCAACTGCTGGTGCATAGCGGTTCACGCGGTTTGGGGCAAGCGATTTTGCGCGACCATGTGGAAAAATTCAGCCACGCTGGTTTAGCCGAAAATATGCCACAAGCCCTTGATTATTTGGCACAACACGATTTTGCGCTGCAATTTGCCCACACCAATCGCCAGTTGATTGCCGAACGCATGTTGGCGCGTTGGGGCGCAGACGGTGTGCGTTTGCTGGACGTTCATCACAATTTTTTGCAACAAATCCAATTGGATAATCAAACAGGCTGGCTGCACCGCAAAGGCGCAACGCCTTCGGATTGCGGTTTGGTGGTCATTCCAGGGTCGCGTGGCGATTACAGCTATTGGGTGAAACCGATTGTGGATAATTGCGCCAAATCTTTGTTTTCATTGGCACATGGCGCAGGGCGCAAATGGCAACGCAGCGAATGCAAAGGGCGTTTGTCGCACAAATATTCTGTGGATAATTTGCGCCAAACGCATTTTGGCAGCGTGGTGGTTTGCGAAGACAAATCATTGATTTACGAAGAAGCCCCACAAGCCTATAAAAACATTGACGATGTGATTGCGGCAATGGTGGATTTTGGTTTAATCGAATTGGTGGCGCGTTTCAAGCCCGTTTTGACTTATAAGACGGCTGGGGAATGCTGTTAGTTATCCACATTGTAGGGTGCAACTTGTTGCACCCTACGTTTCAGGCAGCCTGAAAAATTTTTAAACACAGGAATATTATGATTTATTTACAATTATCCACAGGGCAATCGCCAGCCGAATGCCAATTTTTCGCCAAACACGTTTTCCACAAAATTTGCCGCGAAGCCGCGCAATACGACTTATCCACCGAAATCATCAGCGAAACGCCCAGCAAATATGGTTTGTTGTCAGCGGTGCTGGCGGTTTCAGGCAGCCGTGCCGATGAATTTGCGGCGCGTTGGCTTGGCACGCTGCAATGGATTTGCAAAAGCCCGTTTCGCCCAAAACATTTGCGTAAAAATTGGTTTGTGGCGGTGTCGCGGCTGCCTGAAATGCCCGCTCTGCCTGAAAACGATGAAATCCGCTTTGAAACGTGCCGAGCGGGTGGCAAAGGCGGTCAGCACGTCAATAAAACGGAAAGTGCGGTACGCGCGGTGCATTTATCCACAGGTTTGTCGGTGCGCGTGGAAAGTGAACGCAGCCAACACGCCAACAAAAAACGCGCTTTGCAACTGCTCGCCATGAAATTGGCGGAACATCTGTCGCAGCAAAACCAGCGTTACCAACAAAATCAGCACAGCCAACTTTATCAACTGGAACGCGGTAATGCGGTGCGTGTGTTTAAAGGTATGGATTTTATTGAATAAAATTTCACATCAATTTTTTTGATGAATCAAATCATCAGGCAGCCTGAAACATTTTCAGGCTGCCTGATGATATTTTATAGTGGATTCAATTTAAATCAGGACAAGGCGACAGCGACCGCCGTGTACACCTTGTACATAAGAGAGCTGGAACGCTGTACTGGTTTAAATTAATTACAATGCACCACGTTCACGCATACAGCCTTTGATTTTGCTGCCACGTACAAATTCATCACTGATGTACGCATAATGTCTGCTACATGTCGCTTGCACTTCAGCTCGATTGGGTTTACTCGGCACATCATCAGAAGCACAAGCACTCAATACGCCCGCCGTCAAAATTGCCAAAATAAAGTGTAAATTTTTCATTTTATTGATTTCCTTGTATTGATGAAGCTGAAAGTGGGGCTTGTTGTTGCGAAATTTGCAGGCGGAAATCGGCAAGCGTTTGTTTTAATTCTGCGTCAGATTCTGCCATTTTGTCCAGCGTTGCGCCTTGATTTTCTTCCACAATCAGGCATTTCACGCTGGCATCAAACACCGCTACGGGGTCGTTTAAATTGATGTTCGGGTTTTTGCCAACGCGGTCGTGGCAGCGTTCATAGGCAGCCTGAAAATCATTGGCTTGCGTTTCTTCCACCTTGCCGCCCAAAATTTGCGATTTGAATGGCTCGGGAATCATGGCTTTGACTTGTGGTGCAGCTTGCTGAATGGCGGTTTTGGTAGTGTCGCCGACCACTTGTTTGCCGCCGTTGTCCCACAGAAAACCGCCTACCGCCAGCACACCCACGCCGATTGTGCCTAAAATGCCTTTTTTTGCGTCCATCTTTTTTCCCTGAAAAATCGGTATTCTAGCAAATATTCTGCGTTCAGGCTGCCTGAAAATCCCATTTTTCCCAAAATCAAAATTTTGCCAAATTCTTTTAATTATTTATTTTTAATATAAAAATTATTCAAAAATTGATTTTGAATTTGATACATCAAAATTTTTAATAAACTTATCTTTAATTTTTCAGGCAACCTGAAATCCCACGTAATCCAATTAAGCCAAATCAAATGATTTAAAATTAAGCAAAACAAAATTTGGGAATGGACACGTTTTGTGGGAAAATACACTTTTTCCCTACCACTCAAATTTTTTGGAGAATACACATGAGCGTTAAAGTAGCCATTAACGGTTTTGGTCGCATTGGTCGCTTGGCATTGCGCCAAATCGTGAAAACTGAAGGCGTGGAAGTCGTGGCTGTAAACGATTTGACCCCTGCTGATATGCTGGTTCATCTGTTTAAATACGACACCACGCAAGGTCGTTTTGACGGCACAGTAGAATTAAAAGACGAAGCGATGATTGTCAATGGCAAAGAAATCAAAGTCTTCGCAAAACCCAATCCTGAAGAATTGCCTTGGAAAGATTTGGGCATTGATGTGGTGTTGGAATGCACGGGCTTTTTCACCAGCAAAGACAAAGCCGAAGCGCACATCCGCGCTGGCGCACGCAAAGTGGTGATTTCTGCCCCAGGTGGCAACGACATTAAAACCGTTGTATTTAATGTAAACCATGATATTTTAGACGGCAGCGAAACCGTGATTTCTGCCGCTTCTTGCACCACCAACTGCCTTGCACCAATGGCGGCTGTGTTGCAAAAACAATTCGGCGTGGTACAAGGTTTGATGACCACCATTCACGGCTACACAGGCGACCAAAACACTTTGGACGCGCCACACCGCAAAGGCGATTTCCGCCGCGCTCGTGCCGCCGCCGCCAATATCGTGCCAAACAGCACAGGCGCAGCCAAAGCCATCGGCTTGGTGATTCCTGAATTGAACGGTAAATTGGACGGCGCAGCGCAACGCGTTCCCGTGCCAACTGGCTCATTGACCGAATTGGTGTGCGTATTGGAGAAAAAAGTCAGCAAAGAAGAAGTGAACGCAGCCATGAAAGCGGCGGCGAATGAATCTTTTGGTTACACCGAAGATGAAATCGTATCTTCTGATGTGATTGGTATGAGCTTTGGTTCATTGTTTGACTCAACCCAAACGCGCGTGCAAACCGTAGGCGACAGCCAATTGGTGAAAACCGTGGCATGGTATGACAATGAAATGTCTTACACTTGCCAATTGGTTCGCACCTTAAAATACTTCGCTGAAAAAATCTAATCGTTTTATTCAGTAACAAAAAACGCCAAAAGGCAGCCTGAAAATCTTTTCAGGCTGCCTTTTTATTTTTTGGCTAATTTTTGCAAATTTTAACCAGTTGATTTTATTGAATTATAAAAATTTTTACAATTAGACTTTTATCATCAAAAAAATTGATGTATCATCAAACCCAATTTCCAGCCCATTATTTCAACACGCAAAACGGCAAAATCAAAATTTTGCTGATTTTTTAAGAAAATTTGGGCATTTTTTGATTCAGCCACTGGGCAATTTCGTGTGAGCCATTTTGTCCGACTGTTTGCGCTTTGGTTTGATAACTTAAGTAAGCATCTTCGGTGCGATGAAAATTCGGCATGCCGCTTTTTGGTGATTCAGACAAGGCATCGCCGCTTAAATGCGCCAATAGTTTACGCAATAATTGTTCAAATTGTTTGCGTTCAGCAGCAGAAAATGGGGCTAAAATCTGTTTTACGGCAACAGTACACACGGGCGCGGCAGCCTGAATGCAATTTACCCCTGCTTCGGTTAATTGCAACACGATTTGGCGGCGGTCTTGGCGATTTTCTTGGCGTTGCAGCAAACCTTTGCTCACCAAATCATCAGACAAACGCGTGAGCGATGTGCGCGTTAAATCCAATAAGCTACTGAGTGTAGAAGGTAAAATCTGATAATCGGGCGCAGCATACGCCATCAGCAACGCCGCCCATTCGTGGTGTTGAATCTGGTAGGGCGCAAGGGCTTGATTCAATGCCGTGATAATGCGCGGATTGATGTGATGAAACAAGCGCAACAGGATAAATTGGCTATTGCCACACATTCCCCCTTGCCGATTAACTTGCTTAAGATTTTGTTCAAATTGAAAAAATGCTTGTTCGCTCATGGTATTTACTGCTCTATTGCAACTAAAAATCTCATTATAATTACTTGCGTAATAATTAGCAATGACTTATTTCAAGCAGCCTGAAAGATATTTCCTGCGTTCTGATTACCCCATTTTGTGCATTTTTTATTTTCAGGCTGCCTGAACCCCCCAAAGCTGCTATAATTTTGCCCTTTCAAATTTCCCGTTCACGAGAGTGATTATGCTAAGCACCATTCCCTATTTTCAGCAAAATTTGGAGCACGATTTACAGCGCGTGAACGTGGTCGTCAATCAAGCGGTGCAATCCGATGTTGCGCTGATTTCTCAAATTGGCACTTATATTATTGGCTCTGGTGGCAAGCGTTTGCGCCCGATTTTAACGATTTTGTCGGGCAAATGTTTGGGCTACGATGACGATAAACTATATTCTTTAGCTGCGATGGTAGAATTTATCCACACTTCCACGCTGTTGCACGATGATGTGGTAGATGAAAGCGAATTGCGGCGCGGTCGCAAAACCGCCAATAATTTATTTGGCAATGCGGCGGCGGTGTTGGTGGGCGACTTTTTGTACACACGCGCGTTTCAATTGATGGTGGGTTCAGGCAGCCTGAAAATTTTGGAAGTGATGGCAGACGCCACCAATATCATTGCCGAAGGCGAAGTCATGCAATTAATGAACATTGGCAATGTGGACATCACCGAGTCTGAATATGTAAAAGTGATTCAATACAAAACCGCGAAATTGTTTGAAGCCGCCGCGCAAGTGGGCGCAATTTTGGCTGGCGCAACGGCGGAACAAGAATCTACCTTAAAAGATTTTGGTATGTATATGGGCACGGCGTTTCAGATTATTGACGATGTGTTGGATTATTCGGGCAGCGTGGAGCAAATTGGCAAAAACGTGGGCGATGATTTGGCAGAAGGTAAACCCACTTTACCACTTATTTATTTAATGCAACAAGGTTCGCCAGAAGCGGCGCAAGATGTGCGTGCGGCTTTGCAAAACGCCGACCGTGAGTATTTCAGCAAAATTCATCAACACGTTATCCAATCAGACGCGCTGGCGTATTGCATGACGCAAGCGCGGCAAGCGGTAAACCAAGCCATTGGGTGTTTAGACAGGCTGCCTGAAAACGAAGTTACCCACGCAATGAAGCAAATGGCAGAATTGTCAGTCGCACGAGTATCATAAAATGATGGGACAGATTAACCCGATTGCACTGTTTTTGGTGGTGTTGATTGGATTGGGGGTGGTGGGCAACAATGCCACTATTACCATCGCGGCTGCGGTTTTATTGTTGATTCAACAAACTTTTTTGAGCAAATATTTGCCGCTTGTGGATAAATATGCCTTGCAATGGGGCATTATTTTGCTAACCATTGGCGTGTTAAGCCCATTGGTGTCGGGCAAAACCAAATTGCCGCCACATTTGAGCGATTATGTGAATGTGAAAATGATGTTGGCGATGGCGGTGGGGGTCTTGGTGGCGTGGATAGCGGGGCGCGGCATTCCCTTGATGGGTGGGCAGCCTGTGTTGGTAACAGGTTTGTTGATAGGCACGATTTTAGGGGTGGCGTTTTTGGGTGGGGTGCCAGTTGGACCATTGATTGCGGCTGGTTTGCTGTCGTTTTTGGTAGATAAAATTTAGTTTTCTCGCCATAGTTCAAATGGATAGAACACACGCCTCCTAAGCGTGAAATACAGGTTCAATTCCTGTTGGCGAGGCTTATCAAATCATCAGGCAGCCTGAAATATGTTTTCAGGCTGCCTGATGTCAATTTATATCATTCTGTGGACTCTGTGCCGTTTCTTCTTTTTTCTGTTCAACTTTTTTCGGTTGCGGAGACGCAGGTTCGGGCGGCAACTGCATGGGCAAGAACAAACTCAAAGGTCGTTCTTTGGCGATTGTTTTCACTTCGCGGAAAATTGCCCACCAGCTCTCAATCCGCGTTTCGCGTGAACGCAACGCCACCCACAGGGTAATGGAAAAACTCACCCACAAATTCACCGCCCCTATCATCATCACAAACACCAGCGATTGCAAAAACACCCAAAACGACAGCGAACCACTCACCGCCGCATAACCCACATTCGCCGATGAAAACGCCACATGACGAATATCCAAAGGCAAACCCGTTGCGTGTCCAATAAAACCCGTCATGCCCAACAACATGCCAAAACACAAATTTCCCATCAGCGCACCATAATTATCGTGCAAATAATCGGCAAATTTGCCACGCCATTGTTCAGGCAGCAGCATTTTCAATACGGGGTGATAACGCATACGCATACGCATATTCAAATAATCACAACGGTTGTCAAAAAAGCCCGAAATAATCCCCGAACAAAACAACCACACCCCTGCAATCGCCGCATACAATAAAGTTGGTTTGAGCGGGTCAATGGCTTTGAGTTGATATTGAACTTGCGCCTTGTTCAACATAGGAAAATCGCTAAACGCCAAAAAGCAGCCTGCAATCACACTCGCCAACGACACCGCCACCAACACATTGCCCAACACCGCCGCCGTTTGTGAGCGCAACACGTCCACCAGCAAATTTGCCAATTTTTTATTCACCGCAATGCCCTTGTCATTGCGTTCCACCGCCGCCGCAAATCGGGAAGCGGTCATAGCAGGCTGCTTGGTCGCCACCGTAAAGCCCAACATATAAATTACCGCAAAACCCACACCATAATTTAACCCCTCCGCAATCCCCAACCAAAATTGATTGGTAATCACGCTGCCCAAATAAATTTTGAACCAAGACATCAGCGCAATCAACACACCGCCACCCGCCGCAGAACGCAGTAAGTTCATGTATTCTTTTTGATTACGCGTAATATAATGCTCGCCACGATTACTGGTATTTTGCGTAATGCTGCGCGAGAGCATTTTCACGCTGCGTTTCCACAACCAAGACACGCTGTGTTGCGCCGCCGCCGCGTGTGCCAAAGTATAAGTCAAACGCAACATTTGACTGGGCGCGATTTCTTTGGGCGAAAACACATTCATCAACAAAGTCATGCGGTTTAAGGTTTGCTCCAAGCGTTCCAATAAATGCGCCACGCCCATAGACGACCCCGCCCCTGCGCCCGTGCCTTTTTTACGCAAATTGTCCACCTGTTTGCGGCATTGGTTCAACATCACGTCCAAATGACTGTCATCAAATTCCCTGTCTTGTTCACGCGCCTCCAGCCAATGCGCCACTTCGCGTTTCATGGCAACAAAGGGGCTGTCGCGGTCAAGCAATTTTTTGTCTAGGCGAATCAAATCAGGCTCCAATTCTTCCGCCGCGACCCAAATAGACAACATTTCCACCGCATGAAAACCCTCTTGTCGCAAATAACGGTTTACCGTTTCACGGTCGTGTTCGCTGGTATGTTGGCGCAATAAATGCAGCAAGGTGAACCAAGTATGTGGCGAAATCGCGTCCAACCACTCACCATCGTATTCGCTGGAAAAAATTTGCGAAAACACATCGCGCAAATCGCCCCTGTCTTTATACGATGGATTGATTTTTTCATACCAGCGCGCCAGCAATTCGCTGCGAAAACCATCACGCGAAAAAATCCCTGCGCTGATAAACAAGGGATACAGTCGCACACCACACAGCCAACGCACCAGCAAAGTCGCGGTTTTTTGACACAATTCAGGATTTTGACGAAACAGCGTAATGAGTTCTTCTATTTGCTCGGGGGCGCGTTTGGGTTTGGCGCGGCGCAAATGGTCAGCTAAATCTTTGAGCAGATGATACGCGTCTTGCTCTGCCACACGTTGCTGCACGATTTCAGGCAGCCTGTTTGTTTTAAAAAACATGATGGGAGTGTCCCTGTTTGTGTTTTTTGAAGTGGGAAATTATAGCATTGGCGTTGGCTTTCAGGCTGCCTGAAAAATGTGGGGGTGTGTATGGTGGATGATTTTTCTGCTATGATGGTTTTTGCGTATTTTCAGGCTGCCTTTCAGTACACGACAAAAAATCGGACGACCTGTTTTGGGTTTGAAAAATAGTCCAAAGTTGCCATCATCAACATGGCAGC
>NZ_JQKH01000045.1 GCF_000745955.1 Alysiella crassa DSM 2578
CAGACCTGCCAAGTTCTCATCGTGTCGTAGGGGCGGATTTTATATCCGCCCTGTGGGAAGTACCACAATTCAAATATCGTAGAAAGGGCAGATATGAAATCTGCCCCTACAAAGTACAGAACTTGGCAAGTCTGGGGCTAGGGTGGGGGCAATCAACGGTGGCAAATGAATATTCTTGAAAATCAAAGAGCCACCCCCACCCTAACCCTCCCCCGCCAGCGTGGGAGGGGACAAGTTTCAGGTACTCTGAAGGTTTTTGTCGTGTACTGTAAGGCAGCCAAAATTTTGATGGCTGAATCAACTGAATGATTCATCAATCAATTGATTCAAACATCAAAACACCATGATTTTTCAGGCTGCCTTTTAATAACAGGCAGCCTGAAAACCCAATTATGCTGAAGCTGCTGAAGCGGGTACAGGGGCTTCTGCTGATTTTTTCACAGGTGCATTGATGTCATTCAAAGGCTCGCCTTTTTTACGCACAATCATGCGACCCGACATTTCCATGTGCAAAGCGTGGCAGAACCATTGGCAGTAATACCAATGCACGCCCAATTTTTCCGCTTTAAATGTGATGGACGCGGTGGCTTGTGGTCCAATCTCCATCGCCACGCCATGACCTTCCAAAGTGAAACCGTGTGTCAAATCTTCAATGGTTTCATTATTGGTAACAATCACGGTTACTTCATCGCCTTCATGCACTTCAAAACTGTTCACGCTAAACGCAGGTGCAACCGCCGTCATGTACACGCGCACTTTATTACCTTCACGAATGACTTTGCTGGTTTTTTCCAATTCCACGCCGTCTTTTTTCGCTTGCTCCAATGCGCCTTGCCACATCCATGGGTCTTGTCTGTCCCATGTTTTCTTTGGATTGATTTTGCTGGCTGCCACCAACATCATATCGTGTGGTTCGGCAAAAGTGGGATTATCGTGAACCAGTTTCATCTCATCGCCTGAAATATCAATCAATTGGTCGCATTCAGGTTTCAAAGGCCCGACATTCAAGAAACGGTCTTTAGAGAATTTGTTTAAAGACACCAGCCATTGACCATCGGCTTCTTTGGTTTCGCCCATAGTGGTGTGGTTATGCCCTGGTTGATAGTGAACGTCTAATTTCTGAATCACATAATCGCTGGTTTTGGATTTGGCGGCGTATGCGTCAATGGCTTTTTGAATATTCCATTTCACCATTTGGCTGTCCAAAAACAAAGTGGTGTAGGCATTGCCACGACCATCAAACGCGGTATGAAGTGGACCTAAACCCAATTCAGGCTCGGCAACCACCACATCACGCTCACTGATTTTGCCCGCAAACAAATCGTCCAATTTACGCACGTCCAACACGGTAACGGTGGGCGATAATTTACCATTTAGCATAATATAATTACCATCTGGTGAAGCATTACAGCCATGTGGTGAATTAGGTGCAGGAATGTAGCGCGTATAATTTTTCGCCGCATTGGTTTTACGACCATCTAATACTTTAACACCATTAATTTCTTTAAAATCGCCTGCTTTCACACCCGCTTCAATTGCAGCAATATTAAACACTACGCACCAATCTTGTTCATTGGCAGACGCTTCGGTAACGGTTACGCCTTTTTCTGAATTGTAGCAAGTAGAGAATGAGTATTTACCTTGATAATCCGCGTCGCCATTGTCTAAATTGCCATCTACCACCACTTGCCATGCAATTTGCATGGTTTCGCCATCAATTGCGGTGTAAACCGCCCAATAATCTTTGGCTGGATCGTCTAACATCGTACCATTATTGGGTACAGGCACAATGTGTTCGCCATTGGCAAACACATAACCCGTTTTCGGATAACGCTGTGGACGCAAACCATGAATCCCTGAAGCATTTGGAATTTCCACAATTTTATCGGTTTTCATCACATCGCAACGAATACGCGCCACGCGATTATTTGCCTTATCGTTTACATACACATAGCGACCATCATAAGTACCATCGGTAAATGACATGTGTGGGTGGTGCAAATCACCATTGGGCATAACGGGCATATTGGATTTTTGCAAAAATTGGCGTGTTTCAGGCGTGATGTGGGCATTCAAAATATCACGGCTTTCATTGGTATGCCCCCAACCTGTCGCGCTACACATATTAAATACTGGAATCCGCATTAATTCGCGCATAGACGGCACACCCACCACGCGCAATTCGCCTGTTTGACCGCTAGACAGGAAACCATAGTATTTGTCCAATTCACCAGGGGCAACATGGCTGCTCATGCCCCCCGAGCTGGCTGCCGCGTGGGTTGCGCCGCCTGCATGGGCAGCAGAAGCTGCTTTACCCTGTTGTGGGGACGCACCACAGGCTGCCAAACCCACCAAGCCCACGCCCGAAGCCGCTGCTGTGCCTAAAAAACTACGGCGACTGATTTTATGGTCATTCATAATACAACTCCTTAACTATAAAGGTTTTTGTTTAGAGAAATCATGTTGAAATGATTTGGGAAAATTTTATCGCAAAGATAGTTAGCCCACCCTATTTCTAAATACTTAAATTGCCTGATTATTTATTATTAGCCATATTAATTACAATAAATGTAGGGTGCGTACCACGCACCAAATCATTCAAATAATTTGGTATTTTGGTGCGTAATACGCACCCTACTGTTATTTTTGTCGTGTACTGAACTGAAAGGCAGCCTGAAACTTATTCCGCCGTTTTATGTTCACGTTTCACAAAATGCACCACTTGTTCATGTTGATTAGCTGGATTTTGCTTTTGCGCGTCCCATTCCGCTTTGGCGGCGGCTTGTTTGGCTTTTTTCTTGTTGGTGGCGACCACTTGTGGGCAACGCGTGGTGTGGTTGTACATCACTTGGCAATGCAAACATTGAATGCACTCATTGGGATTAATATCGCCTTCGGGTGCAATCGCTTGCACGGGGCATTCATGATTGCAAATTTGACACGGATTACCACACATCGGATAGCGGCGTAACCAATTGAAAATTTGCAATTTCGCAGGAATCGCCATCGCCGCCCCCAAAGGACACAAATAACGACAAAAAAACCGCTCAATAAACAAACCCGCTACCAACAAAGCCACCGCAAACAGCACAAACCACCATTCACGCACAAAATGCAAAATAATCGCCGTTTTAAACGGTTCCACTTCTGCCCATTTTTCCGCCAAACCCAATTCATACAGCGACACGCCAAATAAAGCCATAAAAATAACGTATTTAATTGCCGTCAAACGCGTATGCACACCAAATGGCACATTGATTTGTTTCACGCCCAATTTTTTCGCCAATGTATTGCTCAATTCCTGCAAAGAACCAAACGGACACAACCAACCACAAAATGCCCCACGTCCCCACAACAACATCGCCACTGCAGTCGCGCTCCACAGCGTGAAAATAAACGGATCCATCAGGAAATAATCCCAACTGAAATGCCCTTGCACAATAGATGATGACAAAGTCAGCACGTTCACCACCGACAATTGCGCGTGTAAATACCAGCCGATGTACACCAAAGTCATCGTCAAATACGCATGACGCACGCCTTTGTATAAGCGTTCATGTTTAACCAAAGTGTCTTGAAAAAAGAAAATCACCGTCAAAATCAGTAACATCACGCAAATGGCGATAATGTGTGGCATTTTGTCTTGCCACAATTGTTGCCACAAAGCACGCTGTGGATTGTCCGCTTCCGCGCCCAAATCCAGCTCTGGCACGGCAGCAGTAGCGGAGGCAGCCTGAACAGGCGTATCCAATAAAACAGGTTCGCCATTGGGGTCATCTACCGTAAATGCTTGTGGCATTTGATAATTTAAATCGGTGGTAACAAACACTTTGTTTTGCACACCTAATTCACGCTGAATCATCAATTGCAAATGCCAAGGTTCGGCAGGGTCAAACGCAAACTCTTCGGGGGTAACAAACAGCGACACTTCTTTAAAATGCGGCGCACCCGCAGCCTGTAAATCCAGCAAACGTGTATGATGTAAATCAGTAAAACGGAAACCATTGTCCTGTTGAATCACTTCAATGCGGTCAAAAATCCCGCCACGCACATAGCCCGAACCTTTCCACGAATACACGCCCGCGCCCGCCACCATAATCGCCGATTGATTCGGTTTCAAACGCGCTTGCAAATCCACAAAGCCTTGTTCGCCCAATAAACTTTTGCCAATTGATGGCTGAGATACCACCGCCGTGTACAAATCAATAAAAGTGTCTTCAGGCTGCCCTTGTTCGGGTTTTTCGGCGGCGGCTGGATTATTTTGTGCTAATAAATCATTGGCTTGCTGAATGGTTATACGCAAATGCCCCACCGCTTTTTGCGCCAACAAATCGTCCCACGACAACACGTCTGTCTTATCCATATTTGGCAAACGATGGGGGCGCGTTTGCACACCAGCCGCCGTCCCAGAAGCAGCCTGAACGCCGTCCTGTTTCGCCATTTGCGCCGTGATAATCCGCGCCGAACGCACAATACTGTCGCCAATCACCACCACTGTAACCGTTGCTCCCGTTACAATTTCAGATGGCGTGGAACCTGCTTTAGGGGGATTTTTGGTGGGATTTAAACCAATGTATCCATTGATAAAATTATCTACTTTAGACACGGGAATCCCCACCAATAAAATGGGTTCATTGTGTTTCAACATTTTTGCGCCGCGAATTGTGCCGTCCTTGTCCAACGCCACCATCGTGTCAATCGGTTTGCTGGAATAGCCGCGAGTGTTGACCACATCGCTGGTGATGTACACCACGCCAACTTCTTTGTCGCCTTCAAATACTTTGGCGGTCATCGGTTTGCCTTCAGGCTGCCCGAATCGTGTGGCGTTGGGGAAAATTTCGCTGGGCTGCACCTTGCCGATGAGTTCTGGCAGCCGTTCAGCGTAAACAGGCGCAATCAACGCGCACCACAGCAACAATTGAACAAATTGTCTGAAAAATAAGCGCACAGACATCATAAAAAGTTTCCCGTGTTATTGAATATTTTGGTTGTGGTTAAATATGGTTTGTAAATGAATTTTTATTTTATTTATGAAAAATTTGATTTACATCAAACTATTTGATAGTAAAAAATTTATTTTAAAAATGAAACACAGATTCTACCGAAAATCATGTTTTATGGGTAGTATAAGATGATTATTTTATGAAAGTTTAAACGCACCCTAGGGGCTAATGACAATTTGGGCGCGAGCTGGTTTTTCAGGCAAACACCGCTTCGCTGCCAAATTCAAGGAAAAAATGCGAGCCAATGCCGTCCATTGGCGAGTATTTTTGACACAGAAGTTGGCGATTTTGACGAAAAAACAACCGCGAAACAAATTGTCATTAGCCCCTACTATTATTTTTATTGTGCGCTGTATTATTGGCAGCCTGAAAACGCATTTGCCCCATTTCAGTTATAATTCGCCCAAGACAAACTTTATTTACACAACCATGTCAGAATTAAACACCATCATTCAACACAATGAACAATTTGTGGAACAAGGCGGCTACGCAGAATTTTTCACCAATAAATATCCAGAGAAAAAACTTGCCATCTTGTCCTGCATGGACACGCGCATGACCAAACTGTTGCCAGCCGCTTTGGGCTTGGAAAATGGCGACGCGAAAATCATCAAAAACGCAGGCGCGGTGGTATCCCACCCTTGGGGTTCGGTGATGCGCTCGCTGCTGGTGGCGGTGTTTGAGTTGCGCGTGGAAGAAATCATGGTCATCGCGCATTACGATTGCGGTATGCGCGGCTTGAGCAGCAGCACGTTTTTGGAAAAAGCCGAAGCACATGGCATTCCTCACGACCGCATGGACACGCTGCGCGATGCAGGGATTAATTTAGACAGATGGCTCACAGGTTTTGATAATGTGGAAGACAGCGTGCGCGATACGGTGAAAACCATCAAACGCCACCCCCTGATGCCCGCCAATATTCCTGTGCATGGTTTAGTTATCCACCCCACCACAGGCAAATTGACTTTGGTGGTGGACGGAAATACCACTTGCGCGATTTAATCATTTTCAGGCTGCCTGCAAATACATTGTTAGAAAGAATGGGATATGAGTCAAAAATGGATATACAGAGAAGATTCTGGTTTTGTGATGTTTATCTGTTTTTTAGTTGTATTAATGTTTTTGAGCATACCTTTTCTTGTTTTTATTTTGCATGAGCAAACACGGTATGATTTCTTTAATAAATCATTGAAAGAAATAGCTTATACCTTATTATTTTTAGGGACATACTTTGCATTATTTCTAGCATTTGCAAATGCCATTTATCAAAATAATGTCAGAAACTGGATTAAATCATTTATCCGTCCCGATTATTTGGAAATAAGTGAAGAAGGCTTACACTACCAGTACCAAGATGAAGAAGTATGGATTGAATGGCAGCAAATTTCGGGTGTCAAACCGAAAGACTATGATAAATTAATATTTTTATTGGATAATGGCGATAAGCAAATTATATATATGAGTGGCTTTGCCAAACCATTTGACCAAGTAAAATACTTTATTCTGTGCTTTATTATGCCTGTAGCTGGGGTAATTAATCCTTGGCTAGGTCTTTTATCTTTTCTAATAGCCGTGATAATCAGCTCCAATTATGATGATAATGATGTTAGCAATCGCATTAAGCATGAAATCAATCACTATCGGCGGCAAGCTTTTTTAGGACATGACCATACATGATACGGAAACCAGTAGGACAGCATAGTAGATTAGGTACAATTTACTGAACATTTATTTTAAAGCTAATTTTATGAAAAATATCGGATTATTCGGGGGCACATTCAACCCCATACACAATGGACACCTGCACATCGCCGAAAAATTTGCCGAACAATGCGCTTTGGATTGCGTGATTTTTCTGCCTGCGGGCGAACCGTATCACAAAAACACAGATTTATTGCCAGCCGAACACCGTTTGGCGATGACCGAATTGGCGATTTCAGGCAGCCCCCAATTTGCTGTGAGCGATTGCGATTTGGTGCGCGAAGGGGCAACGTACACCATTGATACCGTTCAAATTTTCAAACAATATTATCCCAACGCCCAATTTTACTGGCTGATGGGCATGGACAGCCTGATGAATTTGCACACATGGAAAAATTGGCAAACTTTGGTGCGGCAAGTGAAAATCGCGGTCGCCAACCGCACTGGCGACAATCTGGCGCAAGCTCCGAAAGAACTGCATTCGTGGCTGGGCGCGGCATTGCAATCGGGCGATTTGATTTTGCTGAATGCGGAAACAGTGGACATCAGTTCCAGCCAAATCCGTGCCAATTTGGCGGCTGGCAAAAATATGCGAAATTGGCTGCCTGAAAAAGTGGCGGATTATATTCAACGAAATCAATTATTTTAAAATGTAGGTTGGGTTGCAAACCCAACAAACCCCAAATTTAAAGGAAAAAATATGCGAAACGAACAAGAGTTACACGGCTTAACCCTGCTGGGTAACCAAAAAACCGAATACCGCAGCGACTACGCCCCCGAAGTGCTGGAAGCCTTTGACAACAAACACCCCGACAACGATTATTTTGTCAAATTCGTTTGCCCCGAATTCACCAGTTTATGCCCGATGACGGGGCAGCCTGATTTTGCCACCATTGTCATTCGCTACATTCCCGATGTGAAAATGGTGGAAAGCAAATCGCTGAAACTGTATTTGTTCAGTTTCCGCAATCACGGTGATTTCCATGAAGATTGCGTCAATATCATCATGAAAGATTTGATTCAATTGATGAACCCGAAATATATTGAAGTATTTGGCGAATTCACACCGCGTGGCGGGATTGCCATTCACCCCTTTGCCAATTATGGTCGGGCGGGTACGCCGTTTGAGCAAATGGCGCGTGAACGCTTGTTTGCGCACGATATGCAGTGATTTTGCGCGTTTCAGGCTGCCTGAACTTGATTAAACAAGCAAATAGGAAAGGAAAACCGATGGCAATCGTTAGATACAAAGCCAGCGAAATCCCCGAACCCACAGCATAAGACATGGCGCGTTTAAAAAAGCTGGCTGAAATGTCCGATGAAGACATTGATTACAGCGACATTCCCCTTTAACCGATGAATTTTGGGCAAATGCCAATGCCAAGCGGTTTAACGCACTGTATCGCCCACAAAAGCGATAAGTAACCGTGCGGATTGACGCCGATGTTTTGGCGTGGCTCAAACAAGACAGCAAAGGCTACCAAACGCGCCTGAATGAAATTTTGCGACAAGCCATGTTGTCCACCAAATCGGCTGGTTAATTTTGTTTTCAGGCAGCCTGAAACCCCAATTTGTCGTATAATTACATTTCCCCATTTTCACGGCTACCCGATATTTTTCAGGCAGCCTGAAATCTTTTTTAACCACGCGGTTCGTAACCCTCCCGCGATAACAAAACTAGGATTTTCCATGTACACATTTACTTTTCAACAACAAAAAACCGCCCTGTTTTGGCTGATTTTGTTTCACATTGCCGTGATTGCCGTGAGCAATTATCTGGTGCAATTTCCCTTTACCATCACGCTGCCCAATGGCTTTGAAGTGCATTCCACTTGGGGGGCATTGTCGTTTCCCTTTATTTTTTTGGCAACCGATTTGACGGTACGCATTTTTGGCAAACAATTGGCACGGCGGATTATTTTCTTTGTGATGTTGCCTGCATTGTTGTTGTCTTACGCGCTGTCGGTGCTGTTTGTGCAAGGGCATTGGTCGGGGTGGGGGGCTTTGTTGGCGTTTAATCTGTTTGTGTTTCGCATTGCGCTGGCGAGTTTTGCCGCCTATGCTTTTGGGCAATTGATGGACATTGTGGTGTTCAACAAATTGCGTAGCTTGAAAACATGGTGGATTGCGCCCACCGCGTCCACATTTGTGGGCAATGCTTTGGATACTTTGTTGTTTTTCGCGATTGCCTTTCACGGCAGCAGCGATGAATTTATGGCGACAAATTGGCAGCACATTGCTTTTGTGGATTATTTGTTTAAACTGGTGATTTGTACGGTGTTGTTTGTGCCAGCCTATGGCGTACTGTTGAAATTTTTGACGCGCAAACTCACCGCTTTGTCATCGCCAAGCGTGTTGCAAAACGCATAAATCAGCCACTTTTCAGATATAGGCAGCCTGAAACCGTTTCAGGCTGCCTGATTTTTTTGCCTGTTTTTACCAATCCATACATGGATATTGACATGATTTACCCCACATTTGACGTAAACTGAACGCTTTTTTAGGAAAAAATTAGGCAATGAAAAACATCGTTTCACTGTTGATTTTGGGCGCAATTGCTGGTGTTTTGCTGCATTTCAGGCAGCCTGAAAACCCCAAGCCCACCACCCACCACATCACGCAACAAGAAACTGTATTGGCACAAATTCGCCAACTTAACCATTTAACCAGCGTGTCGTTTTACATGGACAGCATTGTGAAAACCCACAAACAAGGCAACTGGTTCGCGCTCTGGCAAGACAGCCAAACAGGGCTGTTTGTCGCAAAAGGGCGCGTGCAAGCGGGTTTGGATTTGGATAAATTATCGGCGCAAAACATTCGCATTCACAATGATGAAATTGCGGTATATTTGCCGCCAGCCCAAATCATTTCGGCGCATTTAGACGATATTGAAGTATTTGATTTGAAAACGGGTTTATTTAATGTGTATCGGGCGGATTGGTCGGTGTTGCAAACGGTGCAAGCGCAAGCCAAACAGCAAATCTTGCAACAAGCCTGTCAAAATGGCATTTTGCAACACGCGCAACAACGCAGCGCAGAACAAATCCGCCAATTGTTTGCGCTGACCCAGCAAAAAGTGGTGGTGCACGCCAGCGAAACGCTTGCGCCGTGTCGCTTAACACCGCAATAAATATGGATGGAAAACAAGTGCAGCAAACGTAGGTTGGCTCTCCGCGCTGACATTCACAATATTCAACCCCACCCCGATATTTCAGGCTGCCTGAAAATCATGCGGCTTCAAAAATATCAATAATATCAATCTGTCTGTTTTCACACACAGATTTAAGCAATTTGTTCTTTTTAATTGAATTTCTACAAATAAAGCTGTTAAAGTTTCCTGAATCCAATCAAATGGAAACAATGATGAAACGCTTTTTATCTCTCACCGCCGCCATCGCATTGGCAGCCTGCAATCCGCCAGAACCCACTTCCACCGTTGCCAGCAGCGATATTGTTGCCAGCACGCTGCTGCCTGCGCCTGATTTATTACCCGTGCCAGCTTCGGGTACGAGCATGGCTTCGGTGGCGACTGCGCCGATGTTGGTGGACGTGTTTGTGGCAAGCGCGGCGAGTGCTGTTTATTCGGATAATCCGATTCAGGCTGCCACGTCCAGCGTGGCGAGCGCACCGCAATTAATTGATGTGCAAACCCAAATTCCCCCCGCCAGCACGTCTGCGCCACAAAGCACATTCCAGCAAATCCCCAAAGACCCCGCCGCCGCCCAACTGATTCATCAAGCCGAACAGCAAACCTCTGGGCAAACCCGCGCCATTTTGCAACAAGCGCGTGAAATGACTTTGCAACGCCAAGAAATCATACAAGGCGGCTGCTGGGATTATCTGGACACCGCTTGGACACGCGCTGGCGTACCACGCGAAGCGCGGCGCGTGGTGTATGCCGATAAAATTGATGGGCAATATGCTCCGTCCGACCGTCTTCAAGTGGGGGACTGGATTTACCATGTTAATTATTCGTATAACAATATTGGACACAGCGGCATGTTTATTGGCTGGGTGGATAAAAGCAAAAATTTAGGTTTAACCTTGAGTTACGCTGGCGAAAATCGGCTGGAACCTGCGCGTTATCGTGTCTATGATTTATCGGGCGTGTATCAAATTACCCGCGCCAAAGAATAAGCAAGAATCCATTTGCCCCACCCCGAAAGGCAGCCTGAAACCTGAAAAACCGTGCTATAATGCACGGTTTTTTCAACAATTACCGTTTTTTGCTGCCTGAATCGTTTTCAGGCAGCCTGAAAATTTTTATTTTTTTAAAGAAGCAAAACATGAAACAAATTCGCAACATCGCCATCATCGCCCACGTTGACCACGGCAAAACCACACTCGTAGACCAACTTTTGCGCCAATCAGGCACATTCCGCGACAATCAACAAGTGGAAGAGCGCGTGATGGACAGCAACGACATTGAAAAAGAACGCGGCATCACCATTCTCGCCAAAAACACCGCCATTGAATACAACGGCTACCACATCAACATCGTGGACACCCCCGGACACGCCGACTTTGGTGGCGAAGTGGAGCGCGTGTTGGGCATGGTGGATTGCGTGGTGCTGTTGGTGGACGCGCAAGAAGGCCCGATGCCACAAACCCGTTTCGTTACCAAAAAGGCTTTGGGCTTGGGCTTGAAACCCATTGTGGTGATTAACAAAATTGACAAACCTTCTGCCCGCGCAAGCTGGGTGATTGACCAAACCTTTGAATTGTTTGATGCTTTGGGTGCAACCGATGAGCAGTTGGATTTCCCCATTGTGTATGCCTCTGGTTTGAGCGGTTTTGCGCGTTTGGAAGAAGACGGCACGGAAACCGATATGCGTGTGTTGTTTGACACGATTTTGCAACACACACCTGCACCGTCTGGCGATGCGAACGCGCCTTTGCAGTTGCAAATTTCGCAGTTGGATTACGACAATTACACAGGTCGCTTGGGCATTGGTCGCGTGTTGAACGGCAAAATCCGTTCGGGTATGCAAGTTGCCGTGATGAATCATGAAGACCAAGTTGCCACAGGTCGCATTAACCAGCTTTTGGGTTTCAAAGGCTTGGAGCGCGTGCCTTTGGACGAGGCGGAGGCGGGCGACATCGTCATCATTTCGGGCATTGAAGACATTGGCATTGGTGTAACGATTTGCGACAAGGAAAATCCTGTTGGCGTGCCGATGTTGAGCGTGGACGAACCGACTTTGACGATGGACTTTATGGTGAACACCAGCCCATTGGCAGGCACGGAAGGCAAATTCGTTACCAGTCGCCAAATCCGCGACCGTTTGAATAAAGAATTGCTGACCAATGTGGCTTTGCGCGTGGAAGACACGGAAGATGCGGACGTGTTCCGCGTTTCAGGCAGGGGCGAATTGCATTTGACGATTTTGTTGGAAAACATGCGCCGCGAAGGTTACGAGTTGGCGGTGGGCAAACCGCGCGTGGTGTACCGCGAGATTGACGGTCAAAAATGCGAGCCTTACGAGAATTTGACGGTTGATGTGCCTGATGATAATCAAGGTGCGGTGATGGAAGAATTGGGTCGCCGCCGTGGGGAATTGACCAATATGGAAAGCGATGGCAACGGTCGCACCCGTTTGGAATACCACATTCCTGCGCGTGGTTTGATTGGTTTTCAGGGCGAATTCATGACGATGACGCGCGGTACAGGTTTGATGAGCCACGTTTTTGACGATTACGCGCCTGTGAAACCCGATATGCCTGGTCGTCATAATGGCGTGCTGGTGTCGCAAGAGCAGGGCGAGGCGGTGGCTTACGCTTTGTGGAATTTGGAAGACCGTGGTCGCATGTTTGTGTCGCCCAACGACAAAATTTACGAAGGCATGATTATCGGCATTCACAGCCGCGACAACGATTTGGTCGTGAACCCATTAAAAGGCAAAAAATTGACCAATATCCGTGCAAGCGGCACAGATGAAGCGGTGCGTTTGACCACGCCCATCAAATTGACTTTGGAAAGCGCGGTTGAATTTATTGACGATGATGAATTGGTGGAAATCACACCCAAATCGATTCGTTTGCGTAAACGCCATTTGAGCGAACAAGAGCGTCGCCGCCAGTATTCTTTGGCAAATAAAGAAGCGTAATTTTTGAAATAAACACACCCCAGCAAAAATGGTTTTTGTTGAGGTGTTTTGGTTTTTCAGGCTGCCTGAAATCACAAATGTTAGGGTACGCCATATACCCCAACAGCCTGAAAACCAAAAAGCGTAACTTGTTCTACAACAAGTTACGCTGACTTCTACCCAACACTCAATCTTCAGGCTGCCTGCAAACTGCCCAATTCGCCACGTCTAAATAATTCAATGCTCTCACGAATTTCTTCTGGCGTGTTCATCACAAAAGGACCATACGCCGCAATCGGCTCATCAATCGGCACACCCGACAAGAGCAAAATTTCCGCCGTCTCATCGCCCAAATTGTGAATCAGAATCTCGCCCGCTTCGCGTTCAAAAATCGCCAAATCTTTGGCTTGCGCGGTAGCAGATTGATTAAATTCAACATTTCCGCACCGCACCACCAAACTCACATTGTGCGTTTCGGGCAAACTTAAACGCAGCGTGGCATTCGCGTTCACCAAAACATCGGCAATATTTAACTCGGAATACGTCAAAGCCGCGCCTTGTACGCCATGATATTCGCCCGCAATCAGTTTCAGGCTGCCGCCATCTAATTCAATTTGTGGGATATTTTCTTTGCTCAAATGCTGGTAACGCGGCTCAACCAATTTGTGTTCACGCGGCAAGTTTACCCAAATTTGCGCCATTTCAAACACACCACCGCGTTGGCTAAAGGTTTCGCTGTGGAATTCTTCGTGTACTGTGCCACGACCTGCGGTCATCCATTGCACATCGCCCTCACTGATAATGCCTTCTGCGCCGCTACCGTCTCGGTGCGCCACTTCGCCGTGGTAGGCGATGGTTACGGTTTCAAAGCCGCGATGGGGGTGTTCGCCCACGCCGCGCGGATAGCTGAAATTGGGCGCGAATTCACGTGGGGCGGCATAATCCAGCATGAGAAATGGGCTGGTTTGGAGCTGCTCATCGCTCATGTGGGAAAATAATGGGGTAACGTGAAAACCATTACCCACCCAATGAGATTGTTGATTTTGATAAATATTTTTTAGGGTACGCATTTTCTTTTCCTTGTGTAAATGTGTGATGGGGTGCATTGTATTGCTTAAAATTTAGGCAAACAATATGCGTTTAGGAAACACAGTTTTCTGATTTGGCAAACAAACGATTCAGGCAGCCTGAAACCCGATTAACGCAATAAATTCGCCCCATCTTGCCCATGCAAACGCGCAAAAATCCAGCTAGACGCAAAGGTAAAACAGCCCATCAACACAAATGTCCAACGAAACGCGTCGTGTATGTGCAGGCTGTGTTGCGAAAATTGTTGCAACACCAGCGCACTCAATGCCACGCCCATGCCAATCGCAAGCTGCTGATTCACCGCCATAAAACTGGTACCACTACTGTTTTGTTCGGCGCGTAAATCGGCAACGGTAATGCTGTTCATGCCGCTAAATTGTATGGAATTACACAAGCCCATCACAAACAATTGTGGCAACAACGCCCACACAGGCGTATCCGCATTCGGCAAAGCAAAACTCATAATCATCAAACCAATCAAACGCGTATTCCAACTCAACACGCGCCGATAACCCCACCGCCGCATAATCGGCTGCACCAGCGATTTGCCCACAATCGCCGCCATCGCCACTGGCGCAAGTGCCAAACCCGCCACACTCGCGCTGTTGCCCAATCCCACTTGCAGCAAAAGCGGCAATAAAAACGGCATGGCACTAATCCCCAAACGGCTCACCAAATTACCCAACACGCCAATCCGAAACGTCCGCACCAAACGCAAATTTAAAGAATACAAGGGATTAGCTGTCCGCTTGGCGTGATAAATATACGCCACAAATGCCAGCACAGAAATCATCAATAAAATCAATGCAAACATTTGCCGATTTGGGTAACTCGCCCACTCCATCGCCAAACTCAATGCCACCGCGCCACCACCAAATAGGAGAAAACCCAGTTTGTCCAATTCAGGCAGCTTGTCGGCGCGGAAATCGGGCATAATCCGCCACGTCAGCCACATCGCCACCACGCCCACAGGCACGTTTATCCAAAAAATCCAATGCCAACTCATGTATTCACTCAAATAACCGCCCAAAATCGGGCCAATAATAGGGCCTATCAGCGCAGGGGTTACAATGTAATTTATCATGGTAAGCAATTGATTTTTATCATAAGATTTAACCATCACCAAACGCGGCGCAGCCGTCAGCATGGCACCACCCATGCCCTGCAATACGCGTCCGCTCACCAGCCACGCCAAACTGGGCGCAAATGCACACGCCACACTCCCCAATACAAACAGCAGCAGCGACCACAAAAACACGCGTTTCGTGCCAAATCTATCACAAAAATAAGCACTTAATGGCATAAGCAATGCCAAAGTCAGCGTGTAGGCAATAATCGCCGATTGCATTTGGAGCGGCGATTGGCGCAAATCCAATGCCATTTTCGGTAATGCGGTGTTGAGAATGGTGGTGTCCAACATTTGCATGAAAATGGTCAGCGCGAGTAATTTGGGGAGATGTTTGGAGATAAGTAACATATTGATTATTTGATAATTTTATTTTCAGGCTGCCTCTTAGTACACGACAAAAATAACAGTAGGGTGCGCCGTGCGCACCAAACACACCATAAATATTTAAATTATTCAGCCATTTGGTGCGCACAGCGCACCCTATATTTTCGTGATGGAAAAATTGTCCTATACCAAAAGGCTGCCTGAATAATAAGGCAGCCTGAAAAACATTACGGTTTGGTTTGCAAAAAAGATTCCATATTTTTCTGCAATTCCTGAACATCAATCCAACCCGCGCTGTGGAACAACATCATCATTATCACCCCAAAAAACAACACCAGCACCCCATACACCACATACGCCACCAACACGCGCCAAATCGGTTGCTGACTGATTTTGGCAAAACCCAATAATTGCACCCAAAAAATCCATATATTCCACAATTGGAAAATCGGCGTGGCTTCAGGCACAATCGGCAGAAAAATAAATGGCAAAATCAAAGCTTCCGTCATCAAAGCATAGCCCAAAAAAGGAATACGCGGGCTACCAAAATAATGCAACACGCCCGTCGTCGCCCGTGTCAGCAGCAACCATTTCAGTATCCCCAACACAATCCCCAACATCAAAATCCCATCGCCGCCGCCAAAAATCGGGCGCAACATCACGCTGTTCGCCACGCCCACGCCTATCATAATCATGATAAAAATCGGCAAACCATAACGGTAATGATCAATTTCATGGTAACGCCCACGCAACGTGTCGCCCATATCGCGTACCAAAGGAAGTAGATTAAAATTCATATTTTTTATTTAAATAAATGGGTTGAAATGAAGTTCAGGCTGCCTGAAACAGCCCAAACCCTATTATTTTACAAACTTTTTTGTGCCAACACGCGCCGCACCGTTTCCACCACCGCTTGCGTTTGCGAGTCAATTTCCACATTCACCACATCACCCACATCGCGCTGGGCAAACAGGGTTTGCCGCAAAGTTTCGGGAATCAGATGAACGCAAAATTCACCGTCTCGCACCGTACCTATGGTTAAACTGCAACCGTCTAGCCCAATAAAACCTTTTTCCAAAACAAAATCTTGCAGATTTTCAGGCAGCCTGAACCAAATGGTGTGATTCAATTCGCTGCGTTCCACGCGCACAATGGGGGTGGTCGTCATCACATGCCCGCTCATCACATGCCCGCCAATTTCATCGCCAAACCGCGCCGCACGTTCCACATTCACGCCATCGCCGACTTTCAGGCTACCTAAATTGGTTTTCGCCAAGGTTTCCGCCATCAAATCAAACGACACGCGCCGCCCATCAATTTCGGTAATCGTCAAACAGCAGCCATTGTGCGCCACAGACGCGCCGATTTGCAGCGAATGCGCGATATGTTCGGGTAACTCAATCGTATGGCGGCGAAAATCCGCAGTCGGCTGCTCCACCGCCACCACAGTCGCCACGCCTTGTACAATCCCTGTAAACATCAGAATGCCTCCCCTACTTTCACGCCATTCGCCACATCTTTGGGTGTGGCTAATTGTTTAGTTAATGCTTGTGCTGCGATAAACTCTTCTGATTTCATCATTTTATCTGCTTCATCGGGCGAAACGGTACACGCCATATTTTGCCAACGCGCCGCCAATTGCGGATTTTCAGGCTGCCTGAAATCTTGGCGCAACTCGTCCACCAAATCAGGACGATTACACACCAGCACAATATCGCAGCCCGCCGCAAACGCCAAACGCGCCCGTTCCCGAATACCGCCCGCCACACACGCGCCTTCCATCGTCAAATCATCGGAAAAAATCACGCCATCAAAACCCAATTTTTCGCGCAAAACCGTTTGTAACCAATAATTTGAAAAACCAGCAGGTTTGCTGTCCACTTGCGGATACACCACATGGGCAGGCATAACCGCCGCCATGCCCTGCTTCGCCAACGCCGCAAACGGCGCAATATCCGCCTGTTCCAGTTCCGCGAAACTGCGCGAATCTTCAGGCAAAACAAGGTGGCTGTCGCCCGACACAAAACCGTGTCCAGGGAAATGCTTGCCGCAGGATTTCATGCCGCCGCGATTTAAACCGCGTTGCAAAGCCAATGCCAATTCACTGACAATTTCAGGCTGCCTGTGAAAACTGCGGTTGCCAATCACCGCGCATTGCCCCCAGTCCAAATCCAACACGGGCGTAAACGACAAATCCACACCACACGCCGCCAATTCGGTTGCCAACACCCAGCCGACTTGTTCGGCGGCGCGTTTGGCGGTGTCTGCGCCGTCCGCGTTCCACATTTCGCCCAAAATATTCATCGCAGGCAAACGGGTAAAACCGTCAATAAATCGCTGTACGCGCCCACCTTCATGGTCAACGGCGATAATCAATTCAGGCGAGCGTAATTTTTTGATGTCGCTGCACAATTTTTTCAATTGCGCCACATTTTGAAAATTGCGGCGG
Source organism: Alysiella crassa DSM 2578 (assembly GCF_000745955.1). Classification (GTDB taxonomy): domain Bacteria; phylum Pseudomonadota; class Gammaproteobacteria; order Burkholderiales; family Neisseriaceae; genus Simonsiella; species Simonsiella crassa. The sequence goes on from NZ_JQKH01000045.1 coordinate 17,782, forward strand.
AACAAAATCACACCGCCCACCGCAGGGTCTTGCAAACGCGCAATATCGTCATCGGATAATTCGTAAGCGACCACGTCCGCCATCACCGCACCGCGTGGTAATTGGATAGTCATATTATTTTTCCTTAATTAAATTAAATATTTATTATTTTCAGGCTACCTGAAATCTGTCCCCTCCCTCGTCTGGCTGGGGAGGGGATAAATTTGTGGCAAGTATAGTGGATTCAATTTAAATCAGGACAAGGCGACAGCGACCGCCGTGTACAGCGAGTACATAAGGGAGCTGGTAACGCGGTACTGGTTTAAATTGAATTCACTATAAAAAATTTTCATGTACTGAAAGGCAGCCTGAAACGGTCTCAAAACCCCATTTCAGGCTGCCTGAATCTTATTCACAAAACAATATTATGGCAACACCAAAGCCAAAAATACGGTATCCCCACCACGCTGCACCAACACCGATACATTTTTGCCCGCCCGCACCATCGCTTCATTAAACGAGGCTTGGTCGCGTACCGCCGAACCGCCAATTTCCAAAATCAAATCGCCGCGCCGTAAACCCGCCGCCTGCGCCAAACCCGTTGCCCGCGTTACCATCAAACCCTTGCTTTCCACACTCAACAGCAAACCCACCAATGGCACTTCAAAACCCGCGCCCTGATTTTGCAACTCTACTGCTAATGGTTCTTGGCTGGTGGCAGCTTGTTGCCCATCGCTGGCAGAACCTAATTTCACAATTAAATTCAATTCCTTACCTTTTCGCCAAACACCCAAAATCACTTCTTTTTCAGGCGGCAAACCACCAATCGCCATCGGCAATTCGCTGGACGAGCGCACCTGATTGCCGTTCACGCTGCGGATAATGTCGCCCACTTGCAAACCACCACGTTGCGCTGGACTGTCAGGCAAAATCCGCGCCACCAAAGCCCCAGTTGGCTTGTCCAAACCAAATGATTTGGACAAATCATAGGTAACTTCTTGAATGATCACGCCCAATTGACCACGTTCCACCTTGCCTGTGGTTTTCAATTGCTCCGCCACATTCATCGCCACATCAATCGGAATCGCAAACGAAATCCCCATAAAACCACCGCTACGGCTGTAAATTTGCGAGTTAATCCCCACCACCTGCCCACGCAAATTAAACAAAGGCCCCCCCGAATTACCAGGGTTAATCGCCACATCGGTTTGAATAAATGGCGTGTAATGCTCATTGGGCAGACTACGTCCTTTTGCCGACACAATCCCTGCCGTAACGCTATTATCAAAACCAAACGGCGCACCAATTGCCGCCACCCATTCGCCTGATTTCAATTCTTCCGCCTTACCAATTTTCGCAATGGGCAAATCGGGCGCATCAATTTTCAGTAATGCGATGTCGGATTTATCATCAGAACCAATTAATTTGGCTTCATACTCACGCTTATCATTCAGCGTAACTTTTATTTTATTCAAATCCTTAATAACATGTGTATTGGTCAAAATATAGCCATCTTTACTGATAATCACACCAGAACCAAAATTATAATCATCTTCTTCCATTTCAGGCATATTGGGATCGTGTGGCACCAGCCGTTTAAAAAATTCATAAAATGGATCATCTTTACTCAAACCGTCCAAACTATCCGATTGACGAGCCGCGATATTATTATTGGTTTTCATTGCCTGAATATTCACCACCGAGCCGCCTTCACGCGCCACCAGTTCCGCAAAATCGGGCAACAGCATGCCCACCGCTTGACTCACTTCCTGCGGTTCTACTTTTTTCACAAATTCGCTGGCAGGCTGTGAAGCGGCTGGCGTGGCTTCCACATTTTCGCTTGTATTTGTATTTTTCTTATCAGGGCAAGCCGTTAAAACCAAAGCCATGCACACCGCTACAGGTAACCATTTCTTTTGATGAAACATTTTTATCTCCAATATCATTATATTCATATTCATTTGGTAAACATGCGCCTACCAATATAGGGATTTAATCTTTGAAAACAAGAGTGTGAACAGAATTTTTCAGGCTGTCCTGAACCATACGACACAAATATTCAGGCAGCCTTTCAGTACACGACAAAAAAAGTACAATAAAAAAAGAAGTCCGCATCAATTCAGTGGTATCGTATTAATTTTCTCACGACTAATCCAATATGACTGAATTGAGCGAACTCACCCATATCGTAACCAAAACTTTCAAATGGCACAAGAGCCACGTTATTGTTTTTGTGTATTTATTGTGTACCATTGCCATGCGGCAGACCTGTAATTTGAGCAAATTGGCAATGTTTTTCCCTGATGCCAAAGCAACAAACGCCTCTTCCTATCGCCGTATCCAACGGTTTTTTAAGGAAGTTGTTTTTGATTATGACGC